>JAGOZX010000016.1 GCA_018058425.1 Sebaldella sp. | reverse complement strand
GCAAGATCCAGAAGAAATTTTTAATTCTTTTATTTTAAATTTAAAAGAATTAATAATAAAATTTGGAAAGAAAAATTTAGCAGCTGTAAGTTTTAGTTCAGCAATGCACAGTATAATAGCAGTAGATAAAAATGGAAAAGCATTAACAAATTCTATTTTATGGTCTGATAGCAGAAGCAGTTCATATGTAAAAAAGTTTAAAGCCACTGAGAAAGTACATGAAATATTTTTAAATACAGGAACACCAATTCATCCTATGTCACCATTATTTAAAATAATGTGGATAAAAAATAATATGAAAGAAGTGTTTAATAAGGCACATAAATTTATATCAATTAAAGAATATATATTTTTAAAGTTATTTGATGAATACTATATTGATCACTCAATAGCATCTGCTACAGGCTTATTTAATATATATGAAAAAAAATGGAATGAAAATTCATTAAACTTCCTTGGTTTAGATGAAAAATATTTTTCAAAACCAGTGGATGTGACATATAAAGTTTTAGGCATGAAAAGTGAGTATCTAGAATACTTAAATATAGAAAAAACAACACCTTTTATAATTGGAGCAAGTGATGGTTGCCTTGCTAACTTAGGAGTAAATGATCTGGAAGATGGAACGGCTGTGATGACATTAGGTACAAGCGGTGCGATAAGGGTAAATAGCAGGGATATTACAGTTGATAATAAGGAAAGAACATTTACATATATTCTAGATAATGATTATTATATTTTAGGAGGAGCTGTAAATAATGTTGGAATAATAATTGAGTGGATGAGAGAAAAATTTGATAAGGGAATAAGCTATGAAGAATTGTTTAAAGTATTTTCGGAGACAGAAGAAGAGGAATTTAAATTAATATTTTTACCATATTTATTAGGAGAAAGGGCTCCTATTTGGAATTCTGACGCAAGAGGAGTATTTTTTGGAATTAATCTATCACATGAAAAGAAACATTTTATAAGAGCTATTTTAGAAGGAATAATTTACAGCCTTTATGATGTATTTAATACTTTAGAAGAAATAAAAGGGATAAAAAAAATCTATGTAAATGGAGGATTAAGTGAATCAAAAATATTTATTCAAGTAATAGCAGATATTTTTGGAAGAAATATTTTAGTATCTGAAAATCATGAAAGTTCTTGTTTTGGAGCCTTTATTATAGGATTAAAAGCAATTGGTGAAATAGAAAATTTGGAACAATATGACACTTCTAAATTTATTATTGAAACCTTTAAGCCAAATATGAAAAATAATATTAGATATAAGGAAAATTTTTTGGTATATAAAAAATTATATGAGAATTTGAAAGAAATGTTTTAAGAATTAAATTTAGCGATAAAAAGTTTTATAAATATTATTTATAAAAGTAAAAATCAAGGAGGGTTTAAATGAAAGCGAAAATAGTAAATGCTTTACAAGAATTTTCTAGAGCTATGTTTGTACCAATATTAATTTTACCAATAGTGGGTATATTAATAGCTATAGGAAATATATTAACAAATAAGAATTTAATAGCAGTATTACCAATAATGAATAATCCTTATACTTTAGGGTTTGGTAAAATATTATCTTCATCATTAGTTTCAATACTAGTAAATTTAGGATTTATATTTTGTGTTGGAATAGCAATAGGCATGGCTAAAGAGAAAAGAGCAGAGGCAGGATTTACAGGATTTTTATGTTTTTTAATATTTGTATCATCAATGAATATATTTTTATCTGTAACTAATAAACTAGTACCAGTTGACCAACTAAGAGGATCAGGTCAAACCATGGTATTAGGACTTCAAATAGTTGATATGGGTGTATTTTTAGGCATAATATTAGGTATAATTGTAGCTATAATACATAATAAATTTATAAATGTCGAGTTTAAAGGAGCATTTGATGTCTACTCTGGTTCAAGATTTGTATTTCTAATATGCATTCCTGTAATGATAATACTAGCAGTACTATTAACATTTATATGGCCACCAATTCAACATGTTATAATGGGATTAGGAAATTTTATTCAAGCAAGTGGAAATTTTGGGATTTTCTTATATGGTTTTTTAGAAAGAATACTTATACCTACAGGGTTACATCATTTGATATATACACCATTCTTATATTCATCTATAGGGGGAGTTCAAGAAATAGGAGGACAAGTAGTCGAAGGGGCAAGAAATATCTACTTTGCAGAAATGGCTGATCCTGCTATAAAAGTTCTATCTAAATCAGTTATATATGATGCAAGAGGATTATCTAAAATGTTTGGTTTATTAGGAGCTGCGCTTGCAATGTATAGAACAACTCCAAAAGAGAGAAGGGGAGAAGCTAGAGCTATATTATTACCAGCTGCTATAACATCTTTAATAGCAGGGGTAACAGAGCCTTTAGAGTTTTCATTTTTATTCACAGCACCCCTATTATTTGGTATGCATGCAGCGTTAACAGGTGTAGGAATGGTATTTTTAAATATATTTGGTTCAAGAGCAATAGGACCTAATGGAATTATAGACTTTGTATTATATAATATTCCACTTGGAATAGAAAAAACTAGATGGCCTATATTCATAGCAGTTGGAATAGTAATGTTTTTTGTATACTACTTTGTATTTAAAGTTCTTATTTTAAAATTAAACTTAAAAACTCCAGGAAGAGAAAATAAAGAGTTTACTTTATATAACAAGAGTGATTACAAAAATAAAACTAATTCTAATGATACTACTAGTGAGAGTAGTAAAAGTAATAAAAAATCAGGACTTAAAGATGAAAATCTACAATTGATAATAGATGGTCTTGGAGGCAGTGAAAATATTGATACAGTAAATAATTGTTTTACAAGATTAAGAGTAGTGGTAAAAAATGAAAAATTAGTAAAAAAAGAAGTTTTAGAAACTACTGAAAATAAAGGTATTGTTCAAAATGGAAATAATGTTCAATTAATATATGGAATTGGAGTAGACAAGTTAAAAAAAGCAGTAAACCAAAAATTAGGAAGGGAAGTAGAATAATATGAAAAAAGATTTTATTTTAACAATAGCAGGCGGAGGAAGTACTTATACACCTGGGATAGTGAAGAGCCTTTTATTAAATAAAGAAAATTTTAAATTAAGAGAACTGAGAATGTATGATATCGATAAAGAAAGACAGGAGAAGGTAGCGGTAGTGGTACAAAAAGTAATAGAACAAATGGATCCAGAATTAAAATTAATTCTTACAACAGATCCTAAAACAGCATTTGAAAATTCTGACTTTATATTTGCTCAAATGAGAGTAGGGAAATATCAAATGAGAGAATTCGATGAAAAAATACCACTAAAACATGGTGCAGTTGGTCAAGAAACATGTGGAGCAGGTGGGATGGCATATGGACTTAGAACAATATATCCCATGGTAGAATTAATAGATTATGTAGAAAAATATGCAAGTCCAGATCATTGGATAGTTAATTATAGTAATCCAGCAGCAATAGTGGCTGAAGCGATAAGAAGGCTAAGACCAAATTCCAGAGTATTGAATATTTGTGATATGCCAGTGGGTACTATGAGAAATATGGCGACTATATTAAACTGTGATAGAAATGATTTAACAGTGGAATATTTTGGGTTAAATCATTTTGGATGGTTTACAAAAGTGTATGTAGATGGGGTAGATAGACTTCCTGAAATAATAGCCCATACGAAAGAACATGGACTATTAGTGGCGGATATGACTAAGGTAGATCAGCAGCATTCAGATCCTTCATGGTTAAAAACTTATGGAAATATAAAATACTTAGTTAATATGTTTGATGATTATATTCCTAATCCATATATACAATATTATTTACTATCAGATTATATAGTAGAAAATTCTAATAAAGAACGTACAAGAGCGAATGAGGTAATGGAAGGAAGAGAGAAAAAACTCTTTGATGCTGTAGATAAATACTTAAAAACTAACGAAATGGATCTGGATTCATTTTATGTGGGAGTTCATGGGCAGTTTATAGTGGATGTAGCTATGTCGCTTGCATTTGATTTGAGAAAAAGATTTTTAGTAATAGTAGAAAATAATGGCGCAATTAAAAATCTTCCAGATGATGCTATGGTTGAAGTTCCTGCATATATAACAAATACTGGACCAGAGGCAATAGTAGTTGGAGAAATTCCTGAATTTTATAAGGGATTAATGGAACAGCAATTAGCTAGTGAGAAGTGCTTAGTAGATGCTGCTATAGAAAATTCATATTCAAAGGCTCTAAAGGCTTTTACAATGAATAAGACAATTAAAGATGCTTTTCAAGCTAAGAAAATATTAGATGAAATGATAGAGGCAAATAAAGATTACTGGCCTGAATTAAAAAAATAGAAGTTTTTTTAAAAATTCTAATACATAAATAAAGAGAGGATGGGAAATATGAACATTGGAATAATAGGTTTAGGAAAAATGGGTTTTAATTTATCAAAAAATCTTATAAAACATGGTCATAATGTTATTGCATTTGATACAAATAATGATGTAATAGATGAAATATCAAATGAAGGTGCAATTCCCGCATATAGCATAAAGGAAGTTTGTGAAAAGTTAGAAGGAAGAAAAATAATATGGCTGATGGTTCCAAATGGAGCTCCTGTAGATAGCGTTATCAGTGAATTACTTCCAAATATAAATAAAAAGGACATTATAATAGATGGAGGAAACTCTAATTATAAAGAGTCAATTAGAAGAAATAAAGAATTAAGAGAAAAGGAAGTAGACTTTATAGACTGTGGAACTTCTGGCGGGATTTCTGGAGCCTTAAATGGTGCTTGTTTAATGGTAGGAGGAGATAATGAACCAGTAAAGTACTGTGAACAAATTTTTACAGATATAGCAGTAAAAGATGGTTATTTACATGTTGGTGAGCCTGGAAGTGGTCATTTTACTAAAATGATACATAATGGTATAGAGTATGGAATGATGCAGTCCATAGCAGAAGGATTTGAGATACTTCATAAAAGTAATTTTGATATGAATTATGAAAAAGTTGCTAAAGTTTGGAATAATGGTTCTGTAATAGAAAGTTGGCTTATGGAATTGACTGAGAGCCTTTTTAGTAAAGACGCAAATTTAGATAAAATAAAAGGTGTAATGAATTCATCAGGAGAAGGGAAATGGACATTAGAGACTGCACTTGATCTAGAAGTACCAACACCAGTAATAGCATTATCATTAATGATGAGGTATAGATCACTTGAAGAAAATACATTTTCAGGAAGAGTAATAGCCGCTTTAAGAAATGAATTTGGAGGACATGAGGTAAAAAAGGTATAAAGAAAAATTTTTATTGATATTCTGTTAGAATAGTTATAGAATAATGAAGTATAAAGTTATATTTTAAAGATGTCTAAGACTACAAAATTTAAAATTCTTTATAAGTTTGAGAAAAAGAAAGGGTATATATGGAAAATTTAACTTATCTTGAGCGTATTAGAGAAGTTTATCCTAAACTAAAAGGTGTGGAAAAAAAAGTAGTAGAATACATTATGCAGAATCCAGAGCGAATAATAAAACTATCTATAACTGAACTATCAGAAGAGTGTGATAGTGGAGAAGCAACTATTTTCCGAGTATGTAAAAAGCTTGGTTATAAAGGATATCAAGAATTGAAGATAAAAATAGCAAGTGAAGTAATAGAACCAATAAAAGATATTCATGAAGAAGTAAGTGAAAATGATAATATTTTAATAATAATGGAAAAGGTGTTTAAGTCAACTATTTATTCATTGGAAAAGACACTTAAAATCAATAAAAGTGATGCTATAGAAAAAAGCGTAACTTTCTTATCAAAAGCAGAAACTATTGCATTTTTTGGTATGGGTGGGTCTGCAGCTTTAGCATTTGATGCTTATCATAAATTTTTACGAACAGGTAAAAAATGTGAGTATCATTCTGATACACACTTACAAGCTATGATAGCAGGCCTTTTAAAAAAAGGAGACTGCATAATAGCGATTTCTAATACTGGAAGTAATAAAGAACTAATTGAGAACCTAGCTATAGCTAAAGAAAATGGAGTAAATATCATTTCTATAACTTCAAATAACAAGTCACCAATTGGAAAGGTATCAGATGAAGTTTTACTTAGTTATGGAAAAGAGAAAAGTTTTAAAAGCGAAGCTACAGAATCAAAAATTAGCGCATTAGCCATTATTGATACATTATTTGTAGCTGTGTGTTTAAAGAATAAGTCAGAATATAAAGAAACTGTAAATAAAATTAGAGAAGCTATTGCTAAAAAAAGGTTTTAGAGTAAAAAAATCCCACAAATTAATGTGGGATTTTTTATTCTATTTTTTAAATAAAACCTTCAAGTCCAGTTTTATATTTATTTTGTGATTCTATTGGTTCAGTACCAATCTTAAATAATGCACTTCTTTTATCGACGTTATCAGTATCTAAAAGCCCAGTTTTTAAGTCAATGTCTTTAATAGATAGGTCTTTACTTTTTAAATAATCATCTATAAAGGCAAAGTTACCAACTTCAAATCCTTCTAAATTAACTACTGACTGCATATAATTTTTCCAAATAGGTGCAGCAGCAGCTCCACCTGTCATACCTCCACCCATAGATTTATTATTATCATTACCAACATAAACTATAGTTACTAAAGTAGGAGTGTATCCAGTGAACCAAGCAGAACCATAATCACTTGTTGTTCCTGTTTTACCAGCTTCTGGTATTAACTGACCATTTTTAAATACTTTAGCACTTTGTCCAGTACCAAATTTAACTGCACTTTCTAACATGTAAGTAAGTAGAGCTACGTCTTCTGGCTGAAATACTTTTACTTTTTCTTGTTCTTTTTTTGCATCATATACAACTTCACCGTATTTATTTTCTATTTTATATATAAATAATGGCTTTACTCTATAACCACCGTTTGCAATTGCAGCATATCCTTTTGCCATGCTAATAGGGTTAGTAGTTATAGATCCCAGTGCAAGAGTAAGATCTTTAGGGAAATCTCCACCTTCTACACCAACATCACGCCAAATTTTTTCTACACTATCAATTCCAATTAATTGTAGTAACTTAACTGGTACTACGTTATTAGAAATTTCTACAGCTTTAAGAAGACTCATACTTCCTCTAAATTTTCTATCAAAGTTATTTGGGCTCCAACCAGGTGTAGTAAATGGTGAATCTTCAATAACAGTATTCATTGGAATTCCTTTTTGTATAGCTGCTAGGTATATAAATGGTTTAAATGATGAACCAGGCTGTCTTGTAGAAACTAATGCTCTATTAAAGTCACCCTTTTTATAGTTCTTTCCACCAACCATAGCTTTTACAAAGCCTGTATTTGGATCCATAGAGATAAGAGCTCCATTTAAGCTTTCACGTCTTTTTAGATTATAGTTATTATGAAATGCCTTATAAGCTGCTCTTTGCATATCTAAATCAACAGTAGTATATATTTTATAGCCATCAAATAATGCTTTCTGATCACTATCATCAATTTTTAGAATTCTTTTAGCTTCACTAATAGCTATGGAAGTAAATTCAGGGGCATTATTTGAAATTGAAATTCTTTCATCTTCATTTACATCATCAGTTATTCCACTATTTTTCGAGAGTACTATTTTTTGATTTTGAGCTTCTTCATATTGTGCTTCTGTAATAAACTTATATTTATACATCTGACTTAAAACAATCTTTTGACGTTCTATTGCGTTGTCATAATTTTTTACAGGTGAATATTTTGTGGGTGATTTTGGAATACTTGCTAAGATAGCAGCTTCTGCTATTGTAAGATCTTTTGTATCTTTATCAAAGTACTTTCTAGCAGCATTTTTTATTCCATAAGAACCATTACCAAAATAAATAGTATTTAAGTAATTCTCTAAAATCTCATCTTTTGTATATTTTCTTTCTATTTCAATTGCTAATACAGCCTCTTTTAACTTTCTATCAAATGATCTTTCAGGTGATAAGAAAGCATTTTTAGCTAATTGTTGAGTAATAGAACTTCCACCTTCTTTTGCACTTCCTGTGATATTTGAGAGAACCGCTCTCCCAAGTCTCATAAAATCGAAACCATGGTGTGTTCTAAACTTTCTATCCTCAATTGCTAAAAAGGCATTTTGTACATGAAGTGGAACTTCGTTAATATGTACAGGTTCTCTATTTTCAAGAGTTATTACATCTAATTGATTTCCGTTAATATCATATATAACAGATGGTGAGATTGGTTGATAGTTTTCTATAACCTCTGAACTTGGCAGTTCTTTTTTTACTTGATAAACTAAAACTCCTACACCTATAAGTAATGCTATAATTAGAAAAATAAAAATTTTAATTGCTATTGATAATTTTGATTTCATTAAATCAACTCCCTTTTTGCTTTTAACTGACCACAAGCTGCAGCTATATCTTGTCCTTTGGTATCTCTTAGTGTGACGTTTATATTGTTTTTGGATAAAATCCTATAAAATTCCTGTTGTTTATTTCTGCTAGGTGTCTTGTAAGGTTTATTTGTAACAGGATTATAAGGAATCAGATTCACTAAACACGAAAAGTTTCCTAAAAATTTAATAAGGTCATAAGCATCTTCTTTTTCACAATTAAAATCATCAATTAAGATGTACTCAAAGCTTATTCTTTTTTTAGTTATTTTTTGATATTCTAGTAAACTGTCTTTTAAATCTGATAAAGGATATTTTTTATTAATAGGCATAATTTCATCTCGTAAATTATTTTTTACAGAATGAAGTGAGACTGCCAGATTAATTTGAGAATCAAGTTTAGTAAACTTTTTAATATATGGAACTAGGCCACTAGTAGAGATCGTAAAATTTCTTTTAGAATAATTTTGACCATCTTTAGAATTTAAGATATCTATAGCGTTAATAACATTATCAAAGTTTAAAAAAGGTTCTCCCATTCCCATAAAAACTATATTATCAATTTTTTTATTTTTGTTATTTAAATATTTTTGTACAGAATAAAATTGTAATAAAATTTCTGAAACATCAAGGTTTCTTTCATATTTCATCATGGCAGTAGCACAAAAATCACATGCTAGTAGACATCCTATTTGTGATGAAACACAAAGAGTGTAACGATCTTTATGACCAATTAATACACTTTCAATTAAAGCTGAATCTTCTAATTCGAATAAGAATTTTTCTGTATCATCATTTGATGATATCTGATGATCTTTTACATTTATATTTGGAATATAAAAATGATTTTTTAGAATATTTTGATTATTTTTAGAAATATTAGAAAAATTTTCAAAGTTTACTTCCATTTTATTATGCAGCCAATCAAAGACTTGCTTAGTATTATACTTTTTAAAATCAAGTGTCATGAGAATTTTCTCTAAATTCTCGTAATTTAAATTTAATATATTAGTTTTTTCTATTGTTATCACCTACATTGAATTATGAACATACTAAAGTATTTTATCATAAATTAGATAAAAACAAAAGATAATTTGAAATAGAAAAAAAAAATATGTTATAATAGAGAAAAGTTTTTAGGAGAGATCAAAATGAAAAAACATATAATAATATTTTTATCCTTATTTTTATCTATATTTGCCTTCAGTAACTCACTGCATTCAGATTATCAGGTAAATAATGATAAAGTATATTTAATAAATCCAGCATTTTTTGAACAGATAAAAGTAAAAGATACTAAAAATGGAAGATATGAAGTAACAGATACAGGTGACTTCAATATAATCTCAATATCTGGAAGAAGTATTAGCTTTTCTGTAAAAAATGGTAACTTAAATGGTGATTTTACTGAATATTATGAAAATGGATTAAAAATGTCAGAAGGTAGTTATACAAATGGTAAGAAAAGTGGAAAATGGACTACTTATAATGATAATGGTAAAACTTGGATTACTGAAACATATAAAGATGGGAAACTAAATGGCGAATATATAGAATGGTATTCAAATTTAAATATGCCAAAACTTAAAGGTAACTATGATAATGAGAAAAGAATTGGAAAATGGGTTACTTATTATACAAATGGAAAGAAAGCTTCAGAAGGATCATATAAAGATGGTCAAAAAGAAGGAAAATGGGCTGATTGGTACGATACAGGGATAAAAAAATTAGAGTCTTATTATACAAAGGGAGAAATTTCTGGAGAAGACATCACATATTATGAAAATGGAAATATATTTTATGAAAATAAATATATAAATGGAGAAGGAACAGTTAATTCATACTACAGAACTGGAGAGCTACGATTTCAAGGAGAGTACAAGTCAGGTAAGAAGGATGGTACTTGGAAATACTTTGATAAGAGTGGTAATTTAGTAGCAACAGAAACATATAATAACGGTATTTTGCAGTATTAATACATATATTTATGGAGGCGATTTAGTATGGGACTAATTGGATCATTGATCATTGGAGCAATTGCAGGAATTATTGCAAAAGCAATTTTGGGAGAAAGATACAGTTTTATTTTAACAGTAATAATAGGATGTATAGGTGGATTTTTAGGTGGAGTGCTTTTTGGAGAAAAATCAGGACTTATTCCACAAATTTTAGTTTCAGCAGTAGGAGCAATTATATTTTTAGCGGTTTTGGGATTATTTAAAAGAGGTAAGTAGTTAGAAAATAAATGTAGGACAGAGCCTTGAATAGGCTCTGTTTTTTGTACATGCAAAGAGTAGTAGCTTTTTAAGAAAAAAATTATTTGATAATAGGTTTTATTGATTCAAAATATATTAGTATATAAAAAAGTATTTTTATCTTACTTCTATATGTAAAAATATTAGCAATGAATTTCAAAAAATAATAAACTAAAAAATTAATTTTAATATAAAAATAGAAAAAGTTTCTTTTTTTATGTTGTTTTAAATGATATAATGATAAAAAATGTTAGTGGTGGTTATTGTATGAAAGTAATGTTAGATAAAAGACTGATAACTGAATCTGGGATAAAGGATTTTGATATTGATCCAGTAAAAAAAGAGATAGTGGCGGTAGGGAAAAAAATTTATTTTATTTCAATGGATTCAGAAGGAAATGTAAATAGAAAAGAAGCCGGAGCAAAATTAAAAGATATAGAAGCTATAAAATTTATAAAAGAAGAGAGTCAGCTATTTATATCAAATTCATTTTTTGTATCTACTGTATATGGTGAGATATATAAATGTGATGAAGGAAAGCATAAAGTTGTAAAAAATGTATTTAGTATAAATAGATCAGTGGAATATATTAATTTTACAGCAAATGGAAAAATAATATATTTAATTGATAATATTTTACACTCTTATAATCCAAATTTGGATAAAACAATGAAAAAAGATCTTTTAAATGATAATAATGTAAGTAAGGGTAAGTATAAGATTTATATTAATAATGAAAATATAGTATTAAAATATAGACCATTACACACAAGAGAAAATAGTATAAGTATCTTCGACGAAAATTTAGATGAAATTTTCGATATAAAAACTATAAAAAATCATATATACTCTAATATATTTGATTTACAATATATAGCAGGTACAGAAGATGGCGAGATAGAAATATGGGATGTAATAACAAAAGAACTATATAATTCAATAAAAATCAGTGATTATAGAATTTCATATATAGATAAAAAAGATGAAAATTACTTTATTGGATTGGCTTCTGGAGAACTTATTATTACTGATAATAAGTTTAATATAATAAAAAAGTTAAGCCTGCATAAAGATGATATTTTGAAAATAAAAGTTAATGAAGAAAATATATTTACTCTCGGAATTGACTCAAGAATATTGAGTTTAAAGCTTTTAAAAGATAGTGAAGTAGAATTTGAAAGAGAAAAATTTATGGAGAAATATTCTATTCATTCTGACTACCAAGACTTTTTTACATATGAAAAAATTGAAGCAGTCGAAAATTTTTTAAAGGAATTAAAAATAAGAAATATAAGTTACTTACCTAAAGACGACTCTATATTTAAAGTTTTTTCTGATTCTATTTCAAGTAGGAAAATATGCATGTTAGGAAGAGAAGCGCAGCAAAATATGGCCACTGGTCTTTCATTTGAAATGGAGAAAAATAATTGGAATGATCCAGAGCTAAATATATCTTTAAAAAATATGCTGAAAATGATATATAAAACGTATATGGGGGATTTAAAGGAATTAAACCATATAAAAGAAGATATAGAAAAAGGAAATTTTAAAATCTTAGCTCCAAATAAAATTTTTAAGTATTGGAAAGAAAGTGGAGTTTTATTTCTGAATGTAGCATTAACAGCTGTGGAAAATAAAACTGGAGAGCATCAGAAATTTTGGAATTCATTTACAGCGGACTTACTAGAATATATTTCTGAAAAAAATGAAGAAATAGTTTATTTATTATGGGGAAAAGAAGTTCAGATATTTGAAAAAAATATAAAATCAGGAGTGATAATAAAACATAATCACCCTTCTAATAGTGGAAATTTATCAAATGAAAATGATTTTTTTAATGGACTATCATTTGAAAATACAAAGAGTATTATTAATTGGACTGGCTATGATGAGAAGACTGGGAAGATATTATTTTAATTTTTATATAAAACAGCAGGGACTGCTATAGTGGAGTTTTTGCTGTTTTTGAATATGAGATATTTTTATATTTAGGTGATATTTTAATTTTTAATAATAATAGTTTGGATAATATTTTTAAAAAATAAAACTGAAAAAATCATTTTTTTATAGTTTATGAAATGGTATAATAGAGAAAATGGTTATAAAATAAAGTTTGAGATGATTATAAAAGAGAAAAAAGGAGAGAATAATGCAAAAAGCTGTAATATTAGATACAAGTGCGATTATGTACAGGGCACACTTTGCTTTAATGGGAATGAAAAATTCAAAAGGAAAGTCCACAGGTGCAACTTATAGATTTATAAATACATTAAATGGAATAATAAAAGAATTTAATCCAGATTATCTGGTAGCATGTTTGGATGTGAAAAGGTCAGAATTAAAAAGATCAGCAGACTTAGAGCAATATAAAGCTCATAGAGAAAGTATGCCAGAAGAGTTAGTGTACCAGCTTCCAAAGATAATGGAAGTTTTAGATGGATATAATATTCCTAAATATAAAGTAGATGGCTATGAAGCGGATGATGTTATGGCAACACTTGCAACTAGATTTTCTTCAGAAGATATAGAAGTTTTTATAGTTACAGGAGATAAAGATTTGATGCAGTTAGTAGAGCCAAATGTAAATATTGCTTTATTAGGAAAGGGCGAAGGAAAGAGCCTTTTTAAATATATAAGAACAGACAATGATGTAGTAGATTATTTAGGTGTGAGACCAAGTCAAGTAATCGATCTATTTGGATTAATGGGAGATAAATCTGATGGAATACCAGGAGTTCAGGGAATAGGTCCTAAGACTGGGGTAGAGTTAATAACTAAATATGGAGATTTAGAACATTTATATGAAAATATTGGTGATTTAAAAGGGAAAAGAAAAGAAAACTTAGAAAAGGAAAAGGAAAATGCATTTTTAAGTAGAGATTTAGCCACTGTACACAGAGACCTTGATGTAGAGTATGATAAGACAAAATTAATATATGAAAACAAGGATTTAGATAAATTAATACCTATATATAAAGAGATGGAATTTAAAAGGTTTTTAGAAGATGCTGAAAGAGCAAAGAATGGAATCTTACCAGGAAGCACAGCTAAAAAGAAGGTAGATAATCTACAAGGAACTCTTTTTCAAACAAGTAATCCTATTACTGTTCCTGAAAAAATGGAAGAAAAAAAAGCTTTTGAGTGTGAAATTATAGATACAGATGAAAAACTAAACAACTTTTTTTCAACTTTAGAAAAAGAAATTTGCATATATGAAAGCCAAATAGGTTACGGAGTTTCAGATAAAAATAAAAACTACTATATACCACTTGAAATAGCTGTTAATAAAGAAGAGTTCCTTAGTAAATTTAATGAAAAGTATGTTAGTGCATATAACATAAAAGAATTAATTAAAGATGGCTTGAAATACGAGGATTATTTTGATGTAATGCTAGCTTGGTACGTATTAGGAACAGAGACAGCACAAGATTTAGAAAGTGTGATTTTTTCTGAATTTCAAGAATTACTTGAAAAATTTGAAGTGGAGTTTAAAAAACAAAATTTAGATGAAGTAACTATTGAAAGAAAAGCGGAATTTACAGCAAAAAGATCTTTTTATTTAGTTAAACTAAAAGAACTTTTACATCAAAGACTTGAAATGGATGGACTACTTCATGTTTATGAAAATATTGAAAAAAAATTAGTTCCTGTTTTGGCTAATATGGAAAAAACTGGAATTTTAATTGATCCAAAGTATTTTGAGACTTATGGAAATGAATTGAAGCTAAATTTAGAAAGTATTGAAAAAAAGATATATGAGCTTGCTAATGAAGAGTTTAATATAAATTCACCTAAGCAGTTATCAGAAATATTATTTGAGAAAATGCTCTTAGATCCAGTGAAAAAAACTAAAACTGGATATTCTACAGATGTGGAAGTTTTAGAAGTACTAGCTTCACAAGGAGTGGAAATATCAGAAAAATTATTGGAATACAGAGGATATACAAAGCTTCTAACTACTTATGTAGAGCCGCTTCCAAAGTTAGTCGATGAAAATAACAGAATTCATACTACGTTTCATCAAAATGGTACTGCTACAGGAAGATTATCATCAAGTAATCCCAATATACAAAATATTCCAGTAAAAACAAGTGAAGGAATAAAAATAAGAAGAGGTTTTGTTTCAAAAGAAGGATGCAGCTTTATATCATTTGACTATTCACAGATAGAGTTAAGAGTTCTGGCTGAGTTATCAGAAGATGAAGTACTTATACTTGCATATAAGCAGGATAAGGATTTACATGATCTTACAGCAAGAAAGTTATTTTTTAAAACAGATGAAGAGCCTGTATCAAGAGAAGAAAGAACTATTGCAAAGGTAATTAACTTTAGTATTTTATATGGAAAAACACCATTTGGTCTATCAAAAGAATTAAAGATTCCTATGGGTGATGCGAAATTATACATAAATAAATATTTTGAAGAGTATCCTAGAGTAAGAAGATTTTTAAATAATGTTTTAGAAGAAGCGAAATTAAATGGCTTTGTAGAGACTCTATATGGTACTAGAAGATATATAAGTGGAATAAACTCTTCTAATAAAAATATTGAAGCACAAGCAGATCGTATGGCAGTAAATACAGTAGTTCAAGGAACTGCAGCAAATATTATAAAATTAGTTATGATAAAAATTTATGAGGAAATAAAAGATAAGAAAGATATAGATATGATTCTTCAAGTTCATGATGAATTAATTTTTGAAGTAAAAAATGAATCTGTAGAAAAATATTTGAAAGAAATAGATGAAATTATGGAAAAAACACTTGAATTTAAGCATGTAAGATTAGTTGCTAATGGAAACGTAGGTAAAAATTGGGGAGAACTAAAATAAACTAACTTTGTAATTTAAAGTTTAATTATATAGAAATAAGTTCAAAAATAGGTAAAGAAAACGAGGTATAATATGTTAGAATTATTTATAAAAAAATTTAATGAATTATCTATTGAGGAAATGTATGAAATTTTGAAATTAAGAGTGAATATATTTGTAGTTGAACAAAAGTGTCCATATGAAGAATTAGATGGGAAGGATGATAAATGTATTCATCTATTTTATAAAGAAAATGATGAAATAGCTGCTTATTTAAGAATTATACCAAAGGGTTTATCTTTTGATTCGGTTTCTATTGGAAGAGTCTGTGTAAAACAGGAATATAGAAAGCAGAAATTAGGAAGAAAGATAATGGAAGAAGCTATAAATTATACAGAAAACACTTTAAAGGAGTATAAAATAACAGTTGGAGCACAAGAGTATTTGAAAGATTTTTATGCTTCATTTGATTTTGAGAAAACTTCAGAAACGTACTTAGAAGATGATATACCGCATCTGGATATGAAAAGAGAAAAATTATGTAATGAAGATAAGTAAACTATTTTAGAAGGAGCACAAAAAGTGGATATTGAAATAAGAAAGTATGAGGACCTGACTTTAGATGAACTGTATGCAATAGTAGAAGCTAGAATAGAAGTATTTATAGTTGGTCAAATAGGTGCATATCAAGACTTGGATTTTAAAGACTTAAAGTCGTATCATGTATTTTGGAAAAGAGGAAAAGAAGTAGTGGCTTATCTACGTATAGTACCAAAAGGTATTTCATATGATAAAATATCATTTGGAAGAGTTTTGGTAAAAGAGGCATACAGAGGAAAGCAGTTAGGAAGAGAATTAGTAGAAACAGCCATTGAATTTATAGAGGATGAACTTAATGAAACAGAGATATTTATAGGAGCTCAAAAATATTTAGAAAATTTTTATGAGTCATGTGGTTTTAAAACTGTATCAGAATCTTATGATATACTAGGGATAGAACATGTAGATATGATAAAAATAAGAAATAAGGCATAATTTTAGAATAGGGGTCTTTTAATGCTTTGGGAAAAAATACTTGTGATAAATTTATATTTTGTATTGGGTTTTGTATTAAAAAAGTTAAGGATATTTAAAGAAGAAGACGGGAATGTAGTATTAAAATTAGCATTTTATATATTTTTACCAGCAATATTATTTCAATCAGTTAGAAAAGTAGAGTTTACATTTGCTTATTTATTTTTTCCAGTAATAATATTAATTTGCCAGCTTTTAGTATCATTTTTAGTATCTAGATTCTTAAAAAATAAAGATATGGATGAAGGTAGAAAAAGAATAATTGTTGGTTTTTTTGGAGCAGCTAATATTGGTTTTTTATATCCTTTTTACATTTCAATATTTGGAGAAGCAGATGTCTGGAGGCTTGGGCTTTTAGATTTTGGAAATTCAATTTTCATATATGCAGTGATGTATTCATATATTGTTGGTATTAAAAAGAAAAGGGATATAGTTCAAAAAATATTTCTTTCACCAGGAATAATCGCACTTATTTTATCTTTGGTGGTAAATCTTTTACACATAAATATTTATGCTCCAATTGATATCTTTATAAGTCAATTAGCTAATCTAACGGGTTTTGCAATGTTATTTTCCCTTGGGATATTCTTTAATTTTAAAATGAGTGAAATAAAAGAGAGCGGGAAAATTATTTTAGTAAAGGAAGTATTTAAAATTATTCTTTTAGTTTTTGTATATTATTTAAATATTGGATATTATACAAAAGCTGCATTTATGATGGTTATAGTGGCTCCAGGAGCATCAAGTATACTTAATTTTTCTCTTTTTGCAAAGTCAGATACGAAGTTTGCTTCGAAGTTAATATCTTTGTCAATGATAATAGCATTTATTGAAATACCTATAATAGTGTATTTACTTCAAAAATAGGAATGAAATCGTCTCGGTGAAATGGGGCGGTTTTTTTTTTTGGCAGTTTTTAATGAAGTGGGGTTTTAGGTTATAGTGACGTTATAGATCCTCACGTCGCAAGCTCCTCAGGATGACAACTTGTAGGACTTTTCTTACTTTACAATTTTACGAAAATTCAATATTAATTATAAAAGTCCCTACATTACTCCATATTCTATATTCCATTCTTCAAGATGACAAATTGCAGAGCTTTCCTAACTTAATAGTCCACTTCAGAAGTTTTCATTATTTAAAACCAATATTTATCGATATTTACCATTAAAATAATTCTAAATAAAAAATATATTTATTTAGAATTATTTTTTTATATGTATAAAAATAAAAAAAGCTGGAAATAGAAATAATTGTTCTTTCAAAGATACAGGAAACACTTGAGAACAATAGAGAAAATAAAACCAAAATAAAATCAGTATATAAACCGAATTTATTATTACAAATGCTATTGTATTTTACAAATATAAAAATAAACTATTGACAATTTCTAAAAATGAAGTATACTTCAATTAACAAAAGTAAATATAGTTTTACTTTTGTAAAAATGAAACATAGGAGGAATTTATGTTAGGATTAAATTACAAATTAGAAAAACTAGAAAAGAATGGAACTCCCATATTAGTTGGAATAGTTGGGGCTGGTCAAATGGGACAGGGTATGGTAAGTCAAATGCATTTAATGGTAGGAATGAATCCATCAATAGTAGCAGATATAAATATTGAAAATGCAAAAAAGGCTTTTATAAATGCTGGAATACCCGAAGATAAAATTAAATATACAAAGTGTGTGGATGAATCAGATGAATGGATAGGACAAGGAAACTATGTAGTAACAGAAGATGCCAAAGTAATTACAGAATCAAAAAAAATTCAAGTACTTATAGAAGCAACAGGTGTAACAGAAGTTGGAGCAAAAATAGCATTAGATACTATAATGGGAAAAAAACACTTAGTAATGTTAAATGCTGAAACAGATGTGGTAATAGGACCATTATTAAAAAAATTAGCTGATAACGCTGGAATAGTTTATACAGGAGCTGCTGGAGATGAACCTGCCGCTACAAAAGAATTATTTGATTTCGCTAAAGCAGCAGGCTTTGATGTAAGAGTAATTGGAAAAGGAAAAAATAATAAAATAGATAAAGATTGTAATCCTGACACAGTATTAGAAGAAGCAACAAGAAGAGGTGTAACTCCTCACATGCTGGCTTCATTTAAAGAGGGAAGTAAAACAATGGTAGAAATGGCAGTAATGTCAAACTCTACAGGTTATGTGCCAGATATAAGAGGAGCACATGGAATAAAAGGTGAAGTTAATGATGTTCCAAAAGTATTCAGCCTTAAAGAAGAGGGAGGAATCTTAAATAAATATGGTGTAGTTGACTATGTAGATGGTATAGCTCCAGGAGTATTTGTAGTAGTTTCAAGTGAATTAGAAGAAGTAAGAAAAGAAATGAAGTATCTAGATATGGGAGATGGACCAAACTATATTCTATACAGACCTTATCACTTGTGTAGTTTAGAAACACCATTATCAGCAGCAAAGGCTGTAATAGATAATGAAGCTACTATTGCTCCTATGGGTGGATTAGTATCAGAAGTAATAACTATAGCTAAAAAAGATTTAAAAGCTGGAGAAAAACTAGATGGAATTGGCGGATATACTGTTTATGGATCAATAGAAATTTATGAAACTGCAAAAGAAGCTAATGCACTTCCAGTGGGTTTAATAACTAAAAATACAGTTTTAACAAAGGATGTTAAAAAAGGAGAAGTAATAACATATGACATGGTTACATTAGATGAAAACTCTTTTATATTACAACTAAGAAGAATACAGGATAAGTTGTTTGGTTAAAATATAACAACATAGAAACTATATAACCGAAAAATTTAAATAATAATAGATGGTGCAGAATGATATTCAAAAATAAAAAATTTAAAATGAATAATTAATAGAAAGCAGGAGGTATGTGAATGTTTGGAGCTATTGATATTATATCAAAATTAGCTACGCACTTTATAGGTCTATTTCAAAAAGGTGGAGATGTATTCGCCAGTTGGGTAATTGGAATTATACCATTATTAATAGTACTTATGACTGGAATAACAGCTGTCATAAAATTAATTGGGGAAGAAAGAGTTAATAGAGCTGCTAAGTGGGCTTCTAAGAATGTAATTACAAGATATACATTATTACCAATATTAGCAGTATTATTTTTAACAAATCCAATGTGTTACACATTTGGAAAATTCGTAGATGAGAAGTATAAGCCGGCATTTTACGATTCAGCAGTATCATTTGTCCATCCAGTAACAGGATTATTTCCACATGCTAATGCAGGAGAACTCTTTGTATTTATGGGAATAGCAAATGGAGTTACTCAGTTAGGACTTCCAATAACAGGGTTAGCAACAAGATATTTTCTAGTAGGAATAATTATAATACTTATCAGAGGAATTTTAACAGAGAGAATAACCCTGATACTTATGGGAAGAAAATCTAAAAAAGTAAGCAATCTTAGTTAAGGAGGATGGATATGTATAAAACTATTAAAATTGAAAAAGGACCAAATGGTTGGGGAGGTCCGTTATTTATTACTCCAACAGAGAAAAAGAATAAAATAGTAAGTATAACTGGAAAAACTGTCCATCCATTAGCTAAAAAAATAGCTGAGCTTCTAGATTGTGAAATTGTAAATGGATTCGTTACTGGAGTACCAGAAGAAGAAATATTAATAGCAGTTGTAGACTGTGGTGGGACTGCAAGATGTGGTGTCTATCCTAAAAAAAGAATTTTTACTATAAATATTATGCCAGTAGGACAAGCAGGGCCATTAGCACAATACATAACAGAAGATATTTATGTTTCAGATGTAAAAGAAAAAAACTTAAAATTAGTTGAAGCAGGAGAAGAAACAAGTGTAATAAATGAAAAAAATGAAGAATTAACAAATAAAGAAAAGGGTCAAAAATTAAAAGAAGAAGCTAGAGAAAAAGTAGCTGAAATGAAAATAGAAAAGGAAAATATATTTACTAGATTGGGAAAAGCCACAGGAGGAGTAATAGCAATCTTTTATCAATCTGGTAGGGAAGTTATCGAGACAGTAATAAAAAATATCCTTCCGTTTATGGCCTTTACTAGTATGTTAATTGGAATAATATTAGGATCAGGGATAGGTGATCTAATTGCTAATAAATTATCACCCTTTGCAGGTAGTTTACCAGGCTTATTAATAATATCTGTTATTTGTGCAATACCAATATTTTCACCATTATTAGGACCGGGAGCTGTTATTGCTCAAGTAGTAGGAGTACTTATAGGAACTCAAATAGGCTTAGGAAATATACCAGCAGCTCTTGCTTTACCAGCTCTATTTGCAATAGATCCACAAGTAGGATGTGACTTTATACCAGTAGGACTAAGTTTAGGTGATGCAAAAGCTGAAACAATAGAAGTAGGTGTTCCAGCAGTATTATTTTCTAGATTAATTACAGGGCCTCTAGCAGTGGTAATAGCATACTTTGTAAGTATAGGATTATTTTAAGATAGAAGGGGAAATCAATATGTTGAATTACAAAGTGAAGGTAAATAAAATTGGACAAAGTGCCTTTGAATTATATGAAGAATGCGGATGTTTAATAATATTTGATGAAATAGCTCCTGAGGAATTGGCTGAAATTGCTATTCTACATGAAGAGGGAGAAATAAAAAGAGATATATTGGTAGGAGACATAATAACTTTAGGAAAACATGATTATAAAGTAACTGCCGTGGGCAGTGAAGCTCTTTTAACTTTAAAAGAACTAGGACATTGTACTTTTAAATTTACAGGAAGAGATGAAGCAGAAGTTCCTGGACAAATTGAATTATATGGAGATCAAAGACCAAACATAGAAATAGGAGATCATATAGTTTTTAAATAAATTTTATAAAATTGCTTCATTTCTTATATGAGTTTTAAATTATATATATAAGATTTGAAGCGGTTTAATACATAGATTCATGGGAGGAGTTAATATGAAAAAAGTACTAGTAGCTACAGGTGTATCAGTAACAAAGATGAATTATGCAATAAATACTATATCAAATTACTGTAGAGCAAAGCACATAAATGTAGAAGTAAAAGGACGAAATATATATGAAATAAATAAAGAAATGAATAACCCGGATGTAATAGTAGTTTTAGGTAAGAATATTATAGAAACAAAAATACCAATTGTTATTGGAAAAGCCTTTGAAAGTAAAAAAGGAGTGGAAGAGGTTTGTAAGGAAGTTGCTAGGTATTTATAAGAAATAAATGTTTTCTTTGTTATATTCTCTTTTGATACAAAGTAAAACTATAAAATTAATTTCTTGAAAACTTAGGTAGTTTATACAAGAAAATAGAATATCTGGTGTTTAGTATTTTAATTAATTTATAAAAAAAGAGAATTCAAGAATGAAAAATGATCAAGTAAAGGAGAGAGAGAGAAATGTCAGAAAAAAAAGATGTATTCAAAGAAATGTACAAACGAATGAATGAAGCAAGATATTTTGAACAAAAGGTCTCGTGGTTTTTTTCAAGAGGAATGGTTCATGGAACAACACATTTATCAATGGGGGAAGAAGCATCAGGAGTAGCCCCATGTATGGCTTTAGAAGATGGAGATCTAATAACTTCTACACACAGAGGACATAGTCAGGTAATAGGAAAGGGTGTAGACTTAAATAAAATGATGGCAGAACTTTTAGGAAAGGCAACTGGTTACTGTAAAGGAAAAGGTGGATCAATGCATATAGCAGATATAGATTCAGGTAATTTAGGTGCAAATGGTGTGGTAGGTGGAGGTCATAGTTTATCAGTAGGTGCAGCTCTAACACAGCAAATGAAAAAAACAGGAAAAATAGTACTGTGTTTTTTTGGAGATGGTGCAGCAAACGAAGGAAGTTTTCACGAGTCACTAAATTTAGCCTCAATATGGAAACTTCCAGTAATCTTTTACTGTGAAAATAATTTATATGGAATGTCAATGTCAGCTAGTAAGCATATGAATATAAAAGATATAGCAGATAGAGCTGCAAGTTATGGAATGCCTGGTTATGTGGTAGATGGAAATGATGCAGCAAGTCTTTATGAAAAGATGGTAGATATATGTAAATATGTAAGAGAAGGTAATGGACCAGTATTAGTAGAAAGTAAGACATATAGATGGCTTGGGCATTCAAAAAGTGATGCTAATGTTTATAGAACGAAGGAAGAAATAGAAGAATGGAAACAAAAAGATCCAATAGAAAAACTAAAAAAATATTTATTAAAAAAGAAATATTTTAATGAAGAAGAACTAATAAAAATAGAAGAAAAGGCGAAAGAGGATATAGAAAAAGCAGTGGAATTTTCAAATAATTCACCAGATCCAGAACTAGAGACGGCTTTAACAGATGTTTATGCTGATTAGAAAAGTAAAAAGAACTAAGGAGGGAAAAACAAATGAGAGAAATAACATATGCTGAGGCAATAAGAGAAGCAATGACAGAAGAAATGAGAAGAGATGAAAATGTATACTTATTAGGAGAAGATGTGGGCTTATATGGCGGTGCATTTGGAGTATCTGTGGGAATGATGAATGAGTTTGGTGAGGAAAGAGTGAGAGACACGCCAATATCGGAAGCAGTAATTGCAGGAGCTGCAGCAGGCTCAGCTGTTACAGGAATGAGACCAATAGCAGAATTAATGTTTATGGATTTTTCAACAATTGCAATGGATGCAATAGTAAATCAAGCAGCTAAAATGAGATATATGTTTGGAGGAAAGGCACAGGTACCTTTTGTATTAAGATGTCCTGCTGGTTCAGGAACAGGTGCTGCAGCTCAGCATTCTCAAAGTTTAGAAGCATGGTTTTGTCATGTACCAGGATTAAAGGTAGTAGCAGCTTCTACGCCTTATGACATAAAAGGATTACTAAAAAGTTCTATAAGAGATAATAATCCAGTGATCTTTGTGGAACAAAAACTACTTTATAGAGTGAAGGGTGAGGTGCCAGAAGAAGAGTACACAATACCTTTAGGAGTAGCAGATATAAAAAGAGAAGGAACAGACGTAACTATAGTAACTTATGGAAGAATGCTTCAAAGAGTTTTGGAAGCGGCTGAAGAGGTATCAAAAGAGGGAATAAGTGTAGAGGTAGTAGACCCTAGAACTCTGGTTCCATTGGATAAAGAAACAATTATAAAATCAGTTATGAAAACAGGGCGTTTAATAGTTGTAAATGAAGCTGCAAAAAGAGGAAGTTATGCAGGAGAAATAGCATCAGTAGTTGTGGAAAGCGAAGCATTTGATTATCTAGATTCAGAAGTAATAAGATTATCTGGAAAAGATACACCAATTCCATATAATCCAAAGTTAGAAGCATCTGTGGTACCTAATAAAGATGAGATAATACAGGCTATATACAAAGCTGTGGGAAAATAAAATTTTATAATAATTAACCCTTTTCTAGTTTCTAAAAAATATATATAAAAGCATATAAAGTAAGGTAAATATTAATGAGTAAGGAGGAAAAATGGCACAAGAAATAATAATGCCTAAAGCAGGTATGGCAATGGAAGAAGGAACAATAATAAAGTGGCTTGTAGAAGAAGGCAGTTATATAAAAGAAGGAGACACGATAGTAGAAATATTAACTGATAAGGTAAATATGGAAGTGGAAGCAGAAAGCTCAGGTTATCTTTTAAAAAAAATAAGACATGAAGATGAAGTAATGCCAGTATTTACGGTAATAGGTTATATAGGTGAAAAAGGAGAGAATGTAGAAGAAAATACTAAAATAGATGAAAGAAAAGAAGAAGATGATAATGCTGTAGAGATAAAGGATAACTCAGTATTTAACAATAAGGCTTTGTTAAATTTAAGTAAGCTAAAGAGAGCAACACCAGCAGCAAGAAAAAAGGCAAGAGATAAAAGTGTAGAATTAGGAGTAATTGAAGGAACAGGTCCAAAGCACAGGATTCAGGTTTTAGATGTGGAGAAATATTTATCTCAAAATATTCAAAATAAAGATATAAAGACAACACCACTAGCGAAAAAAATATCAACTGTAGAAGGAATAGATTTAAAAGATTTAGTTGGAACTGGGAGAAATGGAAAAATATTTAAAAGAGATGTAGTATTAAAAGAATTACCAGAAATAGAAATAGAGCCATTAACAGGTATAAGAAAAGTAATAAGTGAAAGAATGTCTGAAAGTTATTTTTCGGCACCAACATTTACTTTAAATATAGAGGTAGAAGTAAGTAAGTTATTAGAGTTAAAAGATAGAATAGCAGAAGAGATAAAAAATGAAACAGGAGAAAAATTAACAATAAATGATTTATTAATATTTGTGACAAGTAAAGCATTGGAAAGATATAGAAGTATAAATGTATCTTTAGTAAAAGAAGGGATTCTATATCATAAAGAGATAAATATAGGTCTAGCAGTAACAGGAAACGGAGTATTAACAGTGCCTGTAATAAAGAATACAGAAAGAAAAAGTATAAAAGACATAGTGTGTGAAGGTAAAGAGTTAATAAGAAAAGCAAGAGATGGAAAACTTGGAATAGAGGAACAAAGTGGAAGTACAATAACAATAAGTAATTTGGGAATGTATGGAGTTCATTACTTTAATCCTATTATAAATCAGCCAAATAGTAGTATATTAGGAGTAGGTACAATAGAAGAAAAATTAGTCTTAAAAGATGGAGAAGTGAAGACTAAGAAGATAATGTATTTAAGTAGTACATTTGATCATAGAGTAATTGATGGGTCACTTGGAGCTGAGTATATGCAGTATATGAAGAGATTAATAGAGGAACCTTATTTAATGATGATTTAGCAAAGTTAGATTTCACTATAAATGAACAAGTTTGATATTTAAGAAGAATGGAATTTTTAAGTAAAAAAGTAAAGTAAGGAGGTAAGAAAAAATTGGAGAAAAATAATAAGCTGGAATATGATGTAATTATAATAGGTGGAGGGCCGGCAGGATATATAGCTGCAAATAAAGCCTCACAATTAGGAGCAAAAACAGCTTTAGTAGAATATAGAGAACTTGGTGGAACATGTTTAAATAGGGGCTGTATACCAACTAAAACATATATTAAAAATATTGAGATATTAGAAGAAGTAGAAAAAGCTGAGCAAAGAGGCTTGAATATAAAGATAAGTAAGAATATAGAAGATTTAATAAAGATAGTAGAGTTTAAAAATAAAGTAACTAAAAAATTGTCACAGGGAGTGGGGTCTCTTCTAAAAAGTTATAAAGTAGAAGTTTATAGAAGTAAAGGGAAATTATTAGAGAATAAAAAGGTATTATTAGAAGATGGCAGAGAGTTAGTAGGAAAAAAGATAATATTAGCTGGAGGATCAAAAACGAAGTATTTAAATATAAATGGAATAGATAGTAAAAAAATCTTAACTAGTACAAGTATATTAGATTTGACAAAGGTTCCTAAAAGTTTAGTAATAGTAGGTGGAGGAGTAATAGGCTGTGAATTTGCAGAGATATTCAGAGGTTATGGAACAGAGGTTACAATAGTAGAAACTCTGTCAAATTTACTTCCATTTAATGATCGTGATATATCAAAAGAATTAGAGAGAATATTTAAGAAAAAAGGAATAAAATTATTAACAGGTAAGAAGGTAATTGGTTTTAAAGAAACAGCAGAAATAATAGAAACAGAATTGGAAACTGGAGAGAAACTAGAAAGTGACTATGTATTATTTTCAGTTGGCAGAGAGGCTAATCTATCTTGCATAGAAGGATTAGAAATAAAGCAAGATAGAGGGAGTATAGAAGTAGATAAATATATGGAAACAAGTATAAAGGGAGTGTATGCTGTAGGAGATATAAATGGTTTATCAATGCTTGCACATTCAGCATTTAAAATGGGAGAAACAGCTGTAAAAAATGCATTAGAAGAAAAGGAAGAATTAAGAATAGAAAATACTCCAAAGTGTGTTTATACTCTTCCAGAAATAGCCTCAGTAGGTATAACAGAAGAGGAAGCAAGAAAAAAATATGGAGAAATAAGAATAGGAAGATTTAATTTTGGAGCAAATGGAAGAGCCATAGCTTCTAGTGAAGAAGAGGGTTTTGTAAAGGTAATATGTGATAAGAAGTATGGAGAAATTTTAGGGGTTCATATAATAGGAAGTAAGGCAACAGAAATGATAGGTACAGGAGTGGTAATGATGGAGATGGAATTAACGATAGAAGAGGCAGTAGAAGTAATTTATGCTCATCCAACATTTTCAGAAGCAATATTAGAAGCTTGCAGTGATTGTCTTGGTAAATGTCTGCATCTGCCTAAAAAATAGATAGGTATTACTCTAAATTTATATATAAAATGAAAGGGGCTGACTTAAATATAAAGTTTTAAAAATTTAACCAAGATATTATATTATTTGGTTTGATTTGATAAATTTTATTTTGAGAAAGCTCCTTTTAAGTGCTTTAAGAATCATGATAGAAGGATTTTAAAACTAAAGTTTTACTAATAAATTGCTAAATTGAATTAATTTAAAAAAGAGGTATGGAAATGAGATATATAATAAATACAAGTACTAATCCAAAATATAACTTAGCCTTAGAAGAATATGTATTGAAAAATTTAGAGGGAGAATTCTTTTTTTTATGGCAGAATGAGCCTACAATAGTAATAGGGAAGCACCAAAATACTATTGCTGAGATAAATTCTATATATGTAGAAAAAAATAATATACATGTGGTGCGTAGAATGTCAGGTGGAGGGGCAGTTTACCATGATTTGGGTAATATAAATTTTTCTTTTATACAGGAAAAAAAAGATATATCTGAGTTTGATTTTAGTTTTTTTACAAAGCCAATTGTAGAAGTATTGAAACTTCTTGGAATTAAGGCAGAGTTTAACAGTAGAAATGATCTGGCAATAGATGGAAGAAAATTTTCTGGAAATGCACAGTATTTATATAAAAAAAGAATTTTACATCATGGAACTTTATTATTTGATAGTGAAATAGAAGAGTTAGTAAAGAGTCTAAAAGTATCAAAAGACAAGATAGAGTCAAAAGGATTAAAGTCAATAAGAAGTAGAGTTACAAATATAAAAGAACACATTGATGAAAAAAGTGATATAAAAGAAGTGAAAAGCTTTGAAGAAGTTTTACTAAATTATATGAAAGATCAAATAGCTGGTTTTAGTGAGTATAAATTGACTAAGAGTGATATAGAGAGAATAGAGAATTTAAGAAAAGAAAAATATGATAAATGGGAATGGAACTATGGAGAGTCTCCAGAAGCAGATATTCATAGGAAAAGAAAAACTAATAATGGTAAGATAGAAAGCTTTATTAGTGTTAAAGAAGGAATAGTGAAGTATATAAAAATATATGGAGATTTTTTCTCTGGTAGGGAAATAGGGGACTTAGAGGAAGAATTAATAGGGAAAAGGTATGATAAGGAAGAAATTAGAAAGTACTTTTTAGAAATAGATGTAGAAAGTTATTTTTCTGGTTTTGAGTTAGAAGATATTTTAGATGCAATAATTTAAGGGAAGTGTAAAATGTTACTAAACTTTTAGAATATAATTGTATTCTAAAACTACAAATTCTGTTCCTTTTAAAGGGGCTCCGTTATAGATTGTCACGTTGCTACGCGCCTCACAATGACAGTATGCGGGGCTTTGTTTATGTGTAAATATTTTGTATAAATAATAAAATAAGAAAAGCCCGTAAAGTTGTCATCCAGAGGAGCTTGCGACGTAGGGATCTATAACGTCACTAGGCTTTTAGAATATAATTGTATTCTAAAACTACCAATTCTGTTGCCCTTAAAGGGGTTATGTTATAGATTGTCACGTTGCTACGCGCCTCACAATGACAGAATGTGGGGCTTTGTTTTTAAATAATTATATTTTTAGGGCCAATTACTTACATGATTTGAATGTTTAGTATTCAAATCATTATGATCCAAGCAAAAGAATTTTTCCTAACTTAAAAATACAATTTATTTTAAAATTTTAAGAAGAAAAAAATACTCAAAAGGCCGATTTATAAGCATAAAAATAGAATTGAAATTTAAAAATACACATTAAAATCTAAAATAGAAAATAAAAAAAATTAAAAGTGTATTTTAGTGGTTTTAAATTTAAGGAAAATCATGTATAATATGTAGTAATGTAAAAGGAGGTTTTATGGTTAATAATTATTGTAAAATTTTATCAAAATATTATGATAGTATAGCTAAGGTATCTAAAGAGATAATAAATTTAGAAGCAATATTAAATTTGCCAAAACCAACAGAGCATTATATAACAGATATTCATGGTGAATATGAGTCATTTAATCACATACTCAGAAATGCTTCTGGATATATTAGAATGAAAATAGAAGAAGAATTTAAGGATTTAAAATATAATGAAAGAAAAGAATTGGCAACATTAATATATTATCCAGAAGAAAAACTTCTAAAAAATAAAAATATTATAAAAAACATGAATGAATGGTATAAGTCTATTTTAGAGAGACTGATTATTTTATGTAAGGTAGTCTCATCAAAATACACAAGATCTAAAGTCAGAAAATCACTACCAGAAAATTATGCATATATAATTGAAGAATTATTACATGAAAATAAACATAATAACATTGATAAATATAAATATTATAATGAAATAATAAATTCTATTATAGAATTAAATAGGGCAGATGATTTTATAATTGAGTTATCTAAAAGTATAAGAAGACTAGCTGTAGACCACTTACACATAGTTGGGGATATCTACGATAGAGGTCCTGCTCCTCATTTAGTAATGGATGAGTTGATGAACTATCATTCAGTAGATATTCAATGGGGAAATCATGATATGCTTTGGATAGGGGCCTCAAAAGGTTCGCTTGGATGTATTTGTAATGTTATTAGAATTTGTATGAAGTACAATAATTTAGAAACATTAGAAGATGCCTATGGAATAAAGTTATTTTCATTAGCTAAATTTGCAATGAAAACATATAAAGATGATGAATGCAAAAGATTTATACCCAAACTAGATGATGATAATGATGTATCATTTGAAGATAAAAAGTTAATTTCTCAAATGCATAAGGCCGTGGCTATAATGCAGTTTAAAATAGAAGGACAGATAATAAAAAAGAGTCCTGAATATAACATGGAGGAAAGACTTTTACTTGATAAAATAGATTTTAATAAAAAGAAAATAATAATTAATAAAAAAGAATACGAATTATTAGATGAAAATTTTCCAACTATAAATAAGAAAAATCCATATGAATTAACAGAAGAGGAAGAAGAGATACTGGAAAAAATAAAGGTAGACTTTATGAAAAGTGAGAAACTTCAAAAACATGTGAAGTTTTTATTTTTGAAAGGTGGAATGTATTTAAAATATAATTCAAATTTATTATATCATGCATGTATTCCAATGGAAGAAAATGAAGAGTTTAGAATGGTGAAAATTTTAGATAAGCATTATTATGGTAAAAATTTATTAGATAAAATAGATTGTTTAGCTAGAGAGAATTATTTTTCTAATAGTAATAAAAAAGAAGAATTTGGAAAAGATTTTTTCTGGTATTTATGGTGTCATAAGGATTCTCCATTATTTGGAAAAGACAAGATGACTACCTTTGAGAGATATTTTATAAAAGATAAAAATACACATCTAGAAAATGAAGACCCTTATTTTATATTAAGGGATAAAGAAGTAATTTGTGATAAGATCTTAGAGAATTTTGGACTAGATCCTAAAAAATCACATATAGTAAACGGTCATATGCCTGTGATAGTCAGAGAAGGAGAAAGCCCAATAAAAGGTAATGGGAAGTTATTAGTAATAGATGGAGGACTTTCTAAAGCATATCAAAAGAAAACTGGAATAGCGGGATATACTTTGATTTATAACTCTTATGGACTTTTATTAACAACACATGGTACTTTTATATCAAAACAAGATGCTGTAGAATTAGAGCATGACATACTTTCTATTAGTGAAGTAGTAAAAAAAGGAGATAGGAAGTATGTGAAAGATACAGATGTTGGAGTAGAATTAATGAATGAAATATCAGAGTTAAAATTTTTACTTACAGCTTATAAAGAAGGAGTAATAAAACAAAAAAATATTTAAAAAATTTAATGATTTCAAAATAAATAGCAAAAAGAGGAGAAGTGAATTAACAAATGAGCAAAAAAATAAGTGGGGTACATAAGGTTACGTTAATGTCGTTAATTGTTACTTTGGGTGTAATATACGGTGATATAGGAACTTCACCATTGTACGTTATGTCAGCAATAATACATGGAAATAATAATATTATAGATGCAACCTTTGCATTAGGCGGGGTATCATTAGTAATATGGACTTTAACTTTACAAACAACAATAAAATATGTTTTCTTAACATTAAATGCTGATAATAATGGAGAAGGTGGAATATTCTCTCTTTATACAATAATAAGGAAAAGAGCAAAATGGCTTTTAGTTCCTGCAATTGTTGGTGGAGCAGCTTTATTAGCAGATGGAATGATAACTCCGCCAGTAACAGTAACATCAGCTATTGAGGGTCTTAATATTATAGTTCCTCTATCTACTAATACGATAATTGTTATAGTTTTTATAATAATAACATTACTATTTTTATTTCAACGTTTTGGAACAGCAGTGGTGGGAAGAATATTTGGTCCTGTAATGTTTATTTGGTTTTTGATGCTTGCTACTCTTGGAACAAAAGAACTTGTGCAAAACTTTAGTGTAATAAAGGCAATTAATCCATATTATGGTGTAAAGCTTTTAATCACTAATCCAATGGGAGTTTTGGTATTAGGAGCAGTATTTTTATGTACTACAGGAGCAGAAGCTCTTTACTCAGACCTTGGACATTGTGGAAAAACAAATATTCATTATACATGGGTTTATGTAAAAATATGTCTTATATTAAATTATCTTGGACAGGCAGCATGGATGATAAAGCACAATGGAGAAACACTAGTTGGAAATCCTTTTTTTAATATTATGCCAAGTTGGTTTTTACTAACAGGAGTTATAATATCTACATTTGCAGCTATAATTGCAAGTCAGGCACTAATATCTGGATCTTTTACTTTAGTATCTGAGGCAATTAAATTAAATATATTTCCAAGGTTAAATATATTTTATCCTACAAACCTAAAAGGTCAGCTTTACATACCAGCTGTAAATACTCTTTTATGGCTTGGGTGTAGTTTGGTTTTATTTCACTTTAAAAAATCATCAAATATGGAAGCTGCATATGGACTATCAATTACAATAACTATGTTAATGACTACTATTTTATATTTTAACTATTTAAGAGTAAAAAAGGTTCCATTTATTTTTTCTGCATTATTTTTAGGTGTTTATTTAACAATAGAAGGAATTTTCTTATATGCAAATTTATTTAAATTTTTCCATGGCGGTTATATTACTGTTATGATAGGTTGTTTAATAATGTTCTTGATGTATGTATGGATAAAAGGATATAATATAAAAAGAAGCTTAATTGAAAATGTGAAAATAAAAGATTATGAACAACAGATTTTAAAATTACAAGAAGATGTAGATATACCAAAATACGCTACAAATTTAGTTTATTTAACAAATGCTTCTAAAAATGATGAAGTAGAAAGAAAAGTTATTTATTCAATTTTAAATAAACAGCCTAAAAGAGCTGAAATGTACTGGTTTATAAATGTTTTAGTAACTGATGAACCATATACACTAGAATATAGTGTTAATAATGTGATGCCAGACCATGTGGCAAAAATACAATTTAAACTAGGTTTTAGAATAGATCAAAAAGTAAATGTATTCTTACGTCAAGTAGTAAATGATCTGCTAAATTCAGGAGAGTTAAAACCGTATCAAAGAGGTTATTTTTCAAATGTGGAAAACAAAGTTGGAGATTTTAGATTTATACTTATACAGGAAGTATTATCAAATGAAGCTACACTACCAAAGTTTGAAGAGTTTATTATGAATATAAAACTGTTTATAAAAAAGTATACAGTTTCACCTGAAAAATGGTTTGGATTAGATACAAGTAATGTAGAAGTGGAAACTGTTCCGCTGATACTAGGTGAAAGAACAGAAATAACACTAGATAGAGTTGAGGAATAAGTAAATAAATTGGGAGAAGGTATGAAAAAAATAAAGATAGTAATAATAGCAATATTAGCGATTTTATTAGTTGGAGTTCTAATAAATATTTATATAGAGTTAGTCACAAAAAAATATATCTACTCAGATGCAGAGAATGTGCCAAAAGTTTATACAGGTTTGGTTTTAGGAGCATATGTGAGTGAACATGGAACTCCCTCATATGTCTTGAGTCAAAGACTTGATAAAGCAATAGAGCTTTATCAAGCAGGTAAAATCAAAAGAATCTTGGTTTCTGGAGACCATGGTCAAAAAAATTATGATGAAGTAAATGTAATGAAGGATTACTTGGTGAAAAATGGCATACCTTTAGATGATATATTTTTAGACCATGCGGGCTTTGATACATACAGTTCAATGGTAAGAGCAAAAGAAATTTTTGAAATAAAAGATGTAGTTATCATTACACAAAAATTTCACTTACCAAGGTCAGTTTATGTCGCAAGAAGTAAGGGAATGAATGCATATGGTGCAATAGCTAATACAGATAATAAATATGAAACAAAGTATAATAGAGGAAGAGATAAAATTTCAAGAGTAAAGGCGTTTTTTGATGTCCTTTTTGGAAGAAGTCCAAAGTATCTAGGAGAAAAAATACCTATAACTGGAGATAATAAAAAAACATTAGAGTAATTACAGATAAGAAATAAAAATGGGGAAGAGTAAACTTTTATTTAATAGACGGTATAAGACAAGGAGAAAACATGAACCTAGGAAAAGATAAAGTAATAGGACAAGTAAAATCGTATACTTTAAGTGTAGAGAAATTGAAAAAGGGTCTAAAATATGTTTATATGAAGAAATATGAAATACAAACAAGCATATTTATGTTAATATTTATTGCAGCTCTTGCATTTTTATACATTTATAAGCTAAAAGCATGGAAAGTAAATGTAAATCTCTATATTTTAGCATCTTTTGTATTAATATTTTTATATTTAGGATTTAGTTTTTTAATGTTTTATTTAAAAATAAATTTACGTTCTAGAAAAATCATGAAAACTATTCCTAAAAAATTATTGGATATGCCAGTAGATATTAAACTGTATTTGGATAAGGTGGAATTTATATCTGAAGAAGGTACTGGAGAATTGAGATATGAAGATTTTTATAAGATATCAAAGTTAGATGACGGTTTTGTATTTTTATCACAAAAAGCAGTTTTTCATTATTTATATTTTTTAGAAATTGAAACATTGTATAATATAGATTATTTAGACAGCGTATTAAGTAAATACTATAAAAAATAGAAAATTAATAATATTAGAGAGTTAGATTGTTCCCTTCTAACTAAAAATATGTTAGAATATTGAAATGATAGAATTTTGGAGGGATAAATGTCATATTCAGCAGGTGTGAAAAATGAACTCTTTAATTTGCCAAATAAAAGTAAAAATGAAAATATAGCAGAGCTTTTAGGGGTATTTATGGCAAAAAATTCCATAAAAGAAAATGGAATTATACTAAGCACAGAAAATATAGCATTAGCTAAAAGAGTGTATTCAAATATAAAAAAGGCTACAGATTTAGAAATACAAATAAAATACCTGACTAGCAAAAGACTGGGTGTTCATAAGGTATATGAGGTAATTATTCCATATCAAAAAGGATATATTGAATTCCTAAAAAGTATGTTTGATTTTAAAAATTTAGATTCATCACTTGATGAAAGCGTATTTAAAGGATTAATAAAAGGCTATTTTTTAAGCTGTGGTTATATAAAGTCTCCTGAAAAGGGGTATGCTCTTGACTTTTTTATAGATACTGAAGATGCGGCTACTTTTTTATACTATTTATTTAAAAAAATTGGTAAAAAGGTATTTCAGGCTGATAAAAAAAATAAAAATTTGGTGTATATAAGAAATTCAGAAGATATTTTAGATGTTTTGATAATAATGAGTGCAGTAGGAACCTTCTTTAAGTATGAGGAAACTATAATAAATAAAGAAATTAGGAATAAAGTTAATAGAAATATGAATTGGGAAATTGCTAATGAAACTAGAAAAATAACAACGGCAGAAAAACAAATAAAAATGATAGAAGAAATAGAGCAGTTAGCAGGATTAAATACTCTAACAGACGCATTAAAAGGTGTGGCAAAAATGAGAATAGAAAATCCAGATTTATCACTTCAAGAATTGGCTGATCTCATGAATATTTCGAAATCAGGAATTAGAAATAGATTCAGACGTTTGGCAGAATTTTATAATGAGATGACAAATAAAGAAAATGAAGAGTAAGATCAATACAAAAAAAGTCGCGGTGGTATTATGTATATATTATCAATTATTTATGGAGTTATAACAAAAATTAGAAATAAACTTTATGATCATAAAATTTTAAAAATAAATAAAGTAGAGAATGTAGAACTAATATGTGTTGGGAATATTACTGTGGGAGGTACAGGGAAAACTCCAGCAGTACAGTATTTTGCAAAAAAAATAATAAATGATAAGAAGAAAGTTGCTGTTTTGAGTAGAGGATATAATGGTAAAAGAAAAAGTGATCCTATGATAGTAAGAGATGAAAACGGAATTTATGCAACTAGTCTTGAAGCTGGAGATGAAACTTATCTTCATTCATTAAATTTAGAGATTCCTATAGTTGTTTCTAAAAATAGATTTTTAGGAGCAAAGCTTTTAAAAGAGAAATATAATGTAGATATAATAATACTAGATGACGGATATCAGCATAGAAAACTATTTAGGGATAAAAATATACTCTTAATAGATGCAACTAATCCATTTGGTGGAGGCTATCTCCTTCCAAAAGGAAGACTAAGAGAAAGTTTAGATGGAATAAAGAGAGCAGATGAAATCATAATTTCTAAAACAAACTTTGTTCAGAAAAATATTGTTGACGAGATAACTAATAAACTAAAAAAATATAATAAGCCAATCTTTTTAGCAGTACATAAAGAAGACCATTTTTACAATCAAAGTTTAGTAAATTTTCCACTTGAAACTATTAAGGGAAAAGATGTTCTTTTATTTTCATCTATAGCGAATCCTGAAAATTTTAAAAAGTCTATTTTAAAATTGGAACCCAAGAGTGTAAAAGAAATAAAGTTTTCTGATCACCATATTTATTCAGATATAGAGATAGAAGAGATAAGTCGTGAAGCTGTAGATTACGATTTTATTATAACTACTGAAAAAGATATAGTTAAGATTAAGAAAAATATAGAAAATATGTTAGTATTAAAGATAAGTTTTGACATAGTGTAATTCGGAGGTAAAATGATTATTACAAAAGAAGATTTTCCAGAAAAGTATGAAGAATTTTTGGAAAAGTACAAGGGGAACTTTGAAAAAAGAAAATATTTCAAAATAAATATGGATTTAGAGACAGTGGAGAGGGAGCCATCCTGGGTTCTTGAATTGTCTTTTTTATACTATGAAACAGAAAATGTAGAAATAATAAGTCTTATAAATGAAAATTTAGCAGAGTGCTTTAAGGATAAAATAAAAAAAATAGATAGATTAAGTAAGTACTCCATGGAGGAAATAAAGAAAAGATTTTGGAGAGCTCTTTTAAATAATGATGGGATTCATACCATAAGATTAGGAAATGAATTGATATTAAGAGATGAAAAAGCTTTTTTTGAATCTGTATATAAATATTCCTTTATATCTTCTGATGTAAATAAATTAATAAAAACTTATTTTTTTGAATTAATTTATAAAAAATCTGGATATCATATAGAGTTATTAAAAAATCTTATTAATTACTTTTCAAGCTCAAGTTCAGAATATTTGAAATTTGAATCATCAGAATACTTGGCTTATTTTAATAAAGATAAAGTAGATGAACTATATAAGAGTATTTATGAAAAAGAATGCGAGAAATATCAAATTAAAAGACTAGACCTGTCTCCTAATATAAAGCTAAGTCCAGAAAAGGAGCTAATATTTAATTACTTAAAGAAAGAGGAATTAGTATGAAAATAGGTATATATGGCGGAAGTTTTAATCCTATTCATAATGGTCATCTAAAAGTGGCAGAATGGATATTAGAGAAAGTGAAGCTGGATAAAATAATATGGGTTCCTCTTTATAAGCCATATCATAAAGAAATATTTGAGTTAGAGGAGCCAAAACACAGGTATAACATGCTAAAATTGGCTCTAGCTGGAAAAAGAGAGTATGAAATATCAACTGTTGAAATAGATGAGAAGATAATTTCATATACTTTGGACACATTACTGAAAATAAAAAAGATTTATCCTGATGATGAGTTTTATGAGATAATAGGCGGGGATTCAGCAGAAAGTTTCCATCAATGGAAAGATTATAAAACTATACTTGAACATGCAAAAGTTCTGGTTTATTCAAGAAGAGGATATGAAGTAAAAATCTCTTCTAATATGGAACTAATTGATGCACCATATTTAGATATTTCATCTACAATAATTAGAAATAGAATAGATGAAGGAAAGTCAATATCTGATTTGGTACCTGAAAAAGTAGAGGAATACATATACAAGAATAATTTATATAGAAAGAGGTAAAAAGTTATGTTAGATATGAAAATAGTGAGAGAAAATACAGAATTAATAAAAGAGAGTTTGAAAAATAGAAAAAGTGATTATAATGTAGACAAACTTCTGGAAGTAGATGAGAAAAGAAGAGAGTTACTGCAAAAATCAGAAATGCTTAAAAAAGAAAAGAATGAACAAAGTGGATTAATAGGTAAATATAAAAGAGAAGGAATAGATGCTTCTGAAATTTTAGAAAAAATGGGAGAAGTAAGTGAAAAAATAAAAGAAATAGATCAAAAAATATCTGAAATAGAGGAAGAGCAAAACTATCTGCTTCTTACTTTACCAAATAAACTTCATGAGACAACACCAGTTGGTGCCTCAGAAGATGATAATATAGAGGTGAGAAAATGGGGAGAGCCTAAAAACTTTACTTTTACACCAAAACCTCATGATGAACTAGGGGTAGAGCTTGATATTCTTGATTTTGAAAGAGGTACAAAACTGAGCGGGTCAAGATTCACTGTTTATAAAGGATTAGCTGCAAGAATGGAAAGAGCTTTAATCAATTTTATGTTAGATACTCACACAAGTGAGCATGGATATAAAGAAATGATGACACCACAGTTAGTAAAGAAAGAAATGATGATAGGAACAGGGCAGCTTCCAAAGTTTGAGGAAGATGCATATAAGACAACTGATGATATGTATTTAATTCCAACAGCAGAGGTAACTCTTACTAATATTCATAGAGAAGAAATACTCTCAGAAGATGAACTTCCAAAATACTACTGTGGATTTACAGCATGTTTTAGAAGAGAAGCGGGTTCATATGGAAAAGATATGAAAGGATTAATAAGACAACACCAGTTTAATAAAGTAGAAATGGTAAAAATTGTAAAACCAGAAGGATCATATGAAGAGTTAGAAAAAATGGTAAATAATGCAGAAGTAATACTTCAAAAACTAAATTTACCATATAGAGTTTTATCTTTATGTAGTGGAGACGTAGGATTTAGTGCCGCTAAAACCTATGATTTAGAAGTATGGGTTCCAAGCCAAGGAAAGTACAGAGAGATTTCTTCTTGTTCAAATACTGAGGACTTCCAAGCAAGAAGAGCTATGATAAAGTACAGATCAAATGATGATAAGAAAAGTTATTTTGCACATACTTTAAATGGTTCTGGACTGGCGGTAGGAAGAACACTGTTAGCAATAATGGAAAATTATCAAAGAGAAGATGGAAGTATAGAAATACCAGAAGCTTTAATACCTTATATGGGTGGAGTAAAAGAAATAAAGAAATAAAGAAATAAAAAATTGGGAGATGAAATAATGAAAATAAAAAATTATATATTAGCCTTAATTCTAGTATTATCTTTTGGATTGCTAGCAGAAACAAAACTAACAGAATTACCAGAAATAAAATATGAAACACTAAATATAAATGGAAATAAGAATTATAAAATAATAAAACCAATTTTTATAGATAATAATAAATTTGGAAAAATTAATGATGAAATAAATGGATTATTAGATCAAAAAGTTCTTGAAGATGAAAATAAAGAGGCATGCTCATATGACCCAGAAGGTTGTGCATCATATGAAGTAATATCAGAGCCTGTAATAGAATATCAGGATAAAGATATAATTTCATTATCAATAAATACATATGTATATTATGGTGGAGCTCATGGAATGTCAGGAACAGAGAGCATTATAATAAATAGAAAAACTGGAGAAAATATTACGAATAAAATATTAGATTCTAAAAAAGATCCAATATTAAAAAAAATATACAGCTATGTTTTAAAAAATCCTAAAGAAATATTTTTCTCAAAAGATATGATTACTGAAAGTTGTGTATTAGTAGATTGTCCAGTTATTGTAAAGACTGGAAAAGATGCAGTTCAAATAAGATACGGTCAGTATGCCCTAGCTTCATATGCTGATGGAGAACAAGTATTTGAATATAATACTAAAACTGGAAAATTATATTATTTTGATCAAACAGGTGAGAAAGAAAATAAGTTAGAAGTGAAATAGATTAAAGTTATTTAAGCCATTGGAATTATTCAGAGTATACTGTATTATAAGAAATCAAAGGTGATTGAAGTGGAGAATGTTACTCGTAATAGTTGGAAATTTAATCCTATGATTAAATCAATATCATTAAAATATAAATGTATATTGTCTTCTACTGAATGGAAGTTATTAAAATTAGGATTGAAACCAAAAGAAATGGAAGATAAGTGGTTTGTATTTTTAGAAGAAAGTACAATGTATTTTTCTCGGAGTTGGACAGGAAATTGCATTTTTACAGTAGAAATAAAAAAATTAAGTAATGAAACTGTGTTACTTTGTCATGCAAAGGTTGTAAATGATGAAAATATTTATAGAAATGACGAATCTAAAAATGTACTTAAAGATTTAATATCAATGATAATAAAGCATAATGATAGAAATTAATAGGCCAAATTTATCAAAATTGTTAATTAATAGTTATCACTAGAAGAGAAGTATTTCTCTTCTTTTTTTGATTAAAATTTTCTAATGGAGGATAGGGAGAAGAAAAAACTTATTGACAAATCTCAAAAATATGTTATTATATATTTGATAATATCTAAACGATAATATCAAAAAGGAGGTATTAAATGAAACTAAAAAATAAAGAAATTTCATCAGAAGAAGAATTTTTAAAAAATTATGATTCATCAGAATTCGAAAAACCGTCGGTTACGGTGGATAATATTATTTTTAGTGTATTTGAGACAGAAAAAGATAACTATAGAAAAAATCCGGATAAAAATCTATATTTATTGCTTATTAAAAGAGGGCAACATCCTTTTATTAATCAATGGGCACTACCTGGAGGATTTGTCAAAATGGATGAAAGCATTGAAGCAGGGGCACACAGGGAGTTAAAAGAAGAAACAAATCTAGAGAATATATATATGGAACAATTATATACTTTTGGGGATGTTAACAGAGATCCTAGAATGAGAGTAATAAGTACTGCTTATATGGCCCTTATAAAGCCTGATAATATAGAGTTAAAAGCAGATACTGATGCAAAAGAAGTATCGTGGTTCAAAGTTTCATATAAATTCATTGAAGAAAATCTTTCATTGGAGTTGTCAAATGAGGAAACGATATTGAAGAGCACTTTAAAAATATCAAAGAAAATAAAAGGAGAAGGAGCAGTGCAAATAGTAAGTGGTGAAGGTTTAGCTTTTGACCATGCAAAGATAATTGCCTATTCTTTAATAAGATTAAGAAATAAAATCGAATATACAGATTTAGTTTTTAATTTAATGCCAAAATACTTTACTTTAACAGAACTACAGAAAGTTTATGAAATAATTTTGGGGAAAGAATTGATTAAAGCCAATTTCAGAAGAAAAATAAAAGATATGGTAGTAGAAACAGAAAAATTTACAGATGAAGCAGGACATCGACCTTCAAGACTCTTTAAATTTGAACCTGTGATGTTAGAGTGAGTAAATATAAATAATAGGGAGATAAAAAATGAGAAAAGTGATTCACCATTTTCACAATGGTATAAAAAAGGATTTAAAATAAAAGGAAAGGCATTTAATTCAGCTGAACAATATATGTTGTTCATGAAAGCTAAATTATTTGGTGATGAAATTATAGCTGCAAAAATTTTGTTAGCTAAAAATCCTAGAGAACAAAAAGATTTAGGAAGAAAAGTAAATAAATTTAATAAAAATATATGGGATAAAAATTGTAAGAAAATAGTATATGATGCGAATTATGCAAAATTTACTCAAAATGAAACTTTGAAAAAAGAATTATTGAGTACAAAAGGAAAACTTTTGGTAGAGGCAAGTCCCTACAACACTATTTGGGGAATAGGACTTTCAGAAGATAATCCTGATAGTAGAAATAAAAAGAAATGGCAAGGAAAGAACTGGTTAGGGGAAATACTAACAGAATTAAGAGAAAACCTTATAAGAGAAGAAGAGCAGTAAAAGAAAGGAAAAAAGATGTCAGAAAGATTAGTAAAATTAGGAAGGTTTATAAGTCTAATATTAAGACATTCGCCGGAAACTATAGGAATAAAACTAGATGAAAATGGTTGGGCAGATGTTGAGGAGCTTATAAATCTTATGAATAAAAACAGAAGAAAAATAGATATTAATACATTAAATGAAATAGTAGAGACAAACAATAAAAAAAGATATGAGTTTAGTAATGATTTTAAAAAAATCAGGGCTTGTCAAGGTCATAGTATAAACGTGGATGTGGAATTAGAACAGGTAGTTCCACCAGAGTTCCTGTATCATGGAACAGCAATTAAGAATATAGAGTTTATAAAAGTAGAAGGAATAAAAAAATCAAGTAGACAGCATGTCCACTTATCATCTGATTATAATACTGCATATAGTGTGGGAAAAAGACATGGAAAGCCATATATAATAAAAGTTTCGTCAGGAAAAATGGTAAAAGATGGCAAGAAATTTTATATATCAAAAAATGAAGTGTGGCTTTCAGATGATATAGAACCAGAATACTTGGTATTTGAAGAGTAAAAAGGATAATGAATCATCATAAGGAGGAGTTTTTATGAAAGTATTAAAAGAATGGAATTGGTTTGAAAAGAGTTGGCTGGTAATTTTTACAGTGATTAATATAATAGTATTTTTTTATTCAAAGGACTCAGTTCTTGGATTGATAGCATCATTGACTGGAATGTTATCAGTTATTTTGGTAGCTAAAGGTAAAATAAGTAATTATTATTTCGGAATAATAAATGTAGTGTTATATGGTTTTATTTCTTATCAGTCAAAATATTATGGTGAAGCAATGCTAAATTTGGGCTATTTTTTACCAATGCAGCTTATTGGTTTAGTGGTATGGAGTAAAAATCAAGTTAATGTGGATGAAAAAACTGAGGTAAAAGCAGAAAGAATGAAGAAAAAACAGATTATTCTTTGGTCAATAGTAGCAATAGCAGGAATTCTAATATATGGAATAATATTAAAGAAAATAGGAAATGTACTTCCTTTTGCAGATGCTTTCACTAATGTTTTATCTATAATTGCAATGATATTAATGGTAAAAAGGTATATAGAACAGTGGGCAGTCTGGATATTGATAGATATAGTATCAATATATATGTGGTTTTTTATAAAATCAAACTATAATATAACAATAATGTGGACTGCTTATCTTATAAATGCGATATATGGTTTGATAAACTGGATTATACTCTATAAAAAGGAGAGAGAAGAATGAAATTAGGGGTTATTATAGGAAAGTTCTTACCTTTACATTTAGGTCATATAAATTTCATTAATAGAAGTTCTACAATGGTCGATAAGCTTATAGTGGTAATTTGTCATAGTGATAGGGATAGAAAGATATGTGAAGATTCTTTTATACCAGAAATAACTTTAAAAGATAGGCTTAGATGGCTTCATAATATTTATTATGATTTAAAGCATATTGAAATAAGGTATTTAGATGAAAGTCAAATAGCAGCATATCCTAATGGATGGAAAGAATTTATAGATCTTTTAAAAATAACTGTTCCTGAAAAAATTGATTATATTTTTTCAAGTGAATTGGAGTACGATAAATTTTATAAAAAGTTACTTCCCGAAGCAGAGCACATTATAATAGATCATAAAAGAAAAGAGAAAAAGATATCAGGAACAGAGATAAGAAAAAATCCCTATAAAAATTGGGAGTTTATACCTTCTATTGTGAGACCATTTTTTGTAAAGAAGGTAGTTTTAATTGGAACGGAGTCTTGTGGGAAAACAACACTAACAAAATTTTTAGCAAAAGCTTATAACACCTCATGGGCAGAAGAGTATGGAAGGAATTATATTTATGAAGAATGCGGTGGAAATGAAGATAATTTGCAGTACAATGATTATATAAAAATAGCGATGCATCAAAAAAAATTGGAAGATGATGCAATCAGGCATTCAAATAAAATAGTTTTTATTGATACAGAAGCAATAGTAACACAATTTTACTGTAAATTATATGAAGGGAAAGAAGATCCCGCAATAAATGAAATAATAAAAAGACAGAATTATGATTTATGGTTGTATTTAGAAAGTGATGTAAACTGGGTAGAAGATGGACTCAGAAAAAATGGAAGTGAAGAAAATAGAGAGAATGGAAAAATGTTATTAAGAGAACTATTGGAGAAGAATAATATATTAGGGAAAGTAAGCTATGTATATGGAAATTATGAAGAAAGACTAGATAGAGCTTTGAGAATTATTCAAGATGAGTTTGGGTTTTAAAATTATGTATATAGATTATTACACATGAGCAACAATTTAATTGAGGTGATAATCATTTAAGAGGTAATTGAATATGGTTTTTAATTAGAGTTAGATTGAAAAAATACATTTAAGATAGAATTATTTTAAGTATTAAAATCGTATATTTTTCATTCTATTTTTATAAAAAAGTAATAGTAAAAAGTGGACTTAAAATCTTATATGAAGTATAATTAAAAAAAATGAAAAGGAGATAGTTAATGAAAAAAATCTTTATATTTTTCTGTATTTTTTTTACTTTTTTTAGTTGTGAAAGTAAAAAGACTTCAAAAGAAATGTATCAATATGATTTATCTAAAGGTAGAAAAAATGTTGAGGATAACAGTTATAGCTCGAGTTATAAAAATGGTACTATTTGGTTTTTAGGAGAAGGACCATTTATTGTAGAAGGTGCAGATATAAAAATATTTAAAGCTTATACTAAGTCTTTTCGTATTGGTGAAGTAGATTATGATGCAGAAGATGATTTTAATTATTATTATCAAGGAAATGTAGTAAAAAAAGAAAGTGACTTCTAATGAGAGGTCACTTTCATATTTAGTAGTATCTTCTACAGCACAAACATTGACAAGAATTTTACAGTTAGCTCCACCATTTTTTTAGACGAGTCTTCCAACTAATATTTGTAAAAGGATCAGTTGTTGCAGAGTCAGAAGCGAGAACTTTATCAGAACTTGTGAATTATAATCTATAAGGTATAAAAAATCAATAAAAATGATAGATAATTTGAAAGGATAAGAATTAGGATATTTATAATATACTTTGCATGTCTTTAAGAATTTATGACGTAAACAAACTGATACCTTTTTTTACACTATAAAAAGGGTATTTTTTATTGTAAAAAAATCCTTATTTTCATATTTATATATAACTGTAAAATAATAGTATAGATAAATATTTACATTATTTTGGTTTTAGGATATAATAATAAATATTTAGAAAGTGATGGTGAATATTATGAAATATTATTATGCCAGAGTATCAACAACAAAACAAAATTTATCAAGACAAGTAGAGCTATTTAAAGAATTAGGTGGAACAATAAGAACAATATTTGAAGAAAAAAAATCAGGGATAAATTTTGAAGATAGAGAAGCCTGGCAAGAATTAATGAAGTATATAAAATCAGGAGATATAATAGTAGTAAAGAACTTAGATAGATTGGGAAGAAATGCAAAAGAAGTAAGAGAATGTCTAATAGAATTAGCTTCAAAGGAAGTAATAGTGAAATCAATAGATCAGGAATACTTAAATGATTTTTTAAAAAGTAAGTTAGTAGATAAAAGAGCAGATTCATTAGCAGAAGCAATGTTAAATGCAATGCTAGACACAATGTTGGAAGTAGACTTACTAAGAGCAGAATGGGAAAGAAAAGAGCTAAGGAAGCGTCAGAAAGAAGGAATAGAGAGAGCAAAGTCGAGAGGACAACATATAGGAAGATACAAGGAAGAAAAGTATAGAGAAAAATTTAAAGAAGTTTATTTGCTAACAAGAGATAAAGATAAACCAGGATATATGAATATAACAAAAGCATGTGAAGAGATAGGTTGTTCAAGACCAATGTTTTATAAAATGGAAAAGGAAATGAGAGAGAAGTAGTAATTAAAATATTTGAATGGGTTCAAGATGTTTGATATTTTATTTAAAATTTGACTTATACTAAAAAAATAGTTAAAATATTTGAAGCTTAAAAGTGAGGAGAATTTATGAAGAAAATTATTATATTTGTATTTATATTTTTAGCATTTAATTATTCTTCTTTTTCAAATTACAGTGAAGAAGAAAGTAATTATCTTGAAAAAATAAAAGAAAACGATAGTGAAGCAATGAATAGTTTAGGTGTTTTATATTATAATCAAGAAAAATATGAATTAGCTGAAAAGTATTATTTAATGGCAATAAAAGAAAACGATAGTGAAGCAATGAAT
>JAGOZX010000065.1 GCA_018058425.1 Sebaldella sp. | reverse complement strand
TAATAAAATAAAGGAGTTAGTGATAAATGATTAGTGAAATTAGCCCAAAGATAGCAGAGAACATAATAAAAACACTGGAAGCAGGTATTGTACCTAAAAAAGGAATTCAATATTTACTTGTTGGTAGGAATGATGAAGTTCATGAGATTATTTCAATATTAGACAGAGTTTCGGAAGGTGAAAGTGACATAAGATTTTGGGTAGGTGATTTTGGAAGTGGAAAAAGCTTTATACTAAGAACTATAGAATCCCTTGCTTTGCAAAAGAAGTTTGTAGTATCTACAGTAGATTTAACTCCTGCTAGAAAATTTTACGCTTCAGATGGAAAATCAAAAGCTCTGTATAGTGAGATAATAGATAATATTGTAATTCAAACTTCTCAGAATGGTAATACAATAAATATAATTTTGGAAGAATGGATTAATAAGGTTTTAGTTGATGTTGCTAAAAAAGAAAATATAGCAATAGTTGAATTAATGAAGTTAGAAAATAAAGATTTAATTGAAAATGAAATAATAAATATCACCAGCTCATTTTATTCAGTTGGCCTTTCTTATGAATTCGGGCAAGCTATTTGTAAATACTTTGAAGGTATAGTATCTAAAAATAATGTGTTAAAATTAAAAGCCTTAAGGTGGATAAGAGGAGATATTGAGACAAAAACAGAATCAAAAAAAGAATTAGGTATAACAAAAATAATAGATGATCATAACTGGTATGAAGCTATTAAAAATTTAGGAGAGCTTTTTTTTAATATAGGTTATTCTGGATTTGTAATTAATTTTGATGAAGTTGTAAATTTATACAAACTCCCATTAAGTTTAATGAGAGAGAAGAATTATGAAAAAATATTAAATATATTTAATGAATGTAAATCAAATGAGGCTAGGGGTCTCTTTATAAATTTTGGAGCTACAAGAAAAACCATCTTTGATGAAAATCGTGGAATGTCGAGCTATGGAGCTTTAAAAAGTAGGTTTGGTTCAGAAGAGAGCATGGATATTAAACTTGTAAATATAAATAGAACTGTGTTATCGTTGAAGCCTTTAACAGAAGAAGATATTTTTACTTTGCTTGAAAATTTAGTAAATATATATAATATTCACCATAAAAAAAATATTGATTTTTTAATGGAAGATATAAAAATATATATGGAAGAGCAATTAAATAGACCAGGTGCAGATGAATTTTTAACACCACGTGCAGTAATAAAAGATTTTTTAGAAATATTAGATTTAGTAAGGCAAAATGAAAATGAAAATCCAAGAGCTATAATTTATAATAAATTTGGAAAAAATTTAGAACCTATAAAAAAAGATGAAGATAATATTGATGACGATATTGAGGTTTTATGATGAGCAGTTATCAGTTATTGAAAAAAAGTATTAGAGAATACATTTATGATATGAAGTGGGAGAGACTTACTAAAATTCAAGAATCCTCTATTGAGAAGGTAAATTCCACTCAGGATAACTTGATACTTGCTTCACCAACTGCCTCTGGAAAAACGGAGGCAGCATTTTTACCAGCTATAAATTCTATAGATAATTGGAAAAATGGAGTAAAGATTGTATATATTTCTCCATTAATTGCTTTGATAAATGACCAATTTAAAAGGATTCTAAAATTATGTAATTATATGGATATAAGTGTTACAAGCTGGCATGGTGAATCATCTAGAACTGAAAAAGCAAAGTTAATTAATGATCCTAAGGGCATATTATTAATAACTCCAGAATCTATTGAGGCGATGCTTTGCCTCAGACCAGATGAAGTAATGTCTTTATTTAAAGGTACTGAGTGGATAATAATAGATGAAATACATAATTTTTTAGGTAATAATAGAGGACTACATCTTCAATCACTTGTGGAAAGAGTTAAGTTGTATTCAGATATTGATCCTAGATTAATTGCCATGTCTGCCACTCTGAATAGATACGATTATAATGTTGTAAAGGAGTTCTTTGGAAACACCAGAGAAACAAAAGTACTGCTTGATAGTGCAAAAAATAAAATGTCTTTTACTACTAGTTATTACGAAAAAAATATTGAAAATAAATCTCAAGAAGCTCTAGAAGAGATATATGATTATTCACAAAAAGAATCGATGCTTGTATTTCCAAATAGCAGAGCAGAAGTTGAAGTGCTTTCCGCTAGTTTGTCAAAAATGGGAGAGAAGAGAATATCTTATACTAAATATTTTTCTCATCATTCATCTGTGAGTAAAGAATTAAGATTAATTACTGAAAATTTTGCTAAACATAGTAAAAATGAACTATTTACTATAGTTTGTACATCAACATTGGAACTGGGTATAGACATAGGAGCAGTAGACAGTATAGTTCAATATAATGCACCTCCATCAGTTGCTTCTCTTGGACAAAGATTAGGAAGAAGTGGAAGAATCACAAAAGAGAGTATATTACATTTTATAGCAATAAATGAATGGGCTTTATTACAAGGGTTAGCATCTATATCTTTATATCAAGAAGGAGTGATAGATAGACTTAATGATATAAGGAAACCGTATGATGTTTTAGCACATCAAATATTATCAATTCTCTTAGAAAAATCAGGTGTTTCATTAGATGAGCTTGAAAATATAAATAAAAAATTCTATTGTTGGAAAAACATATCTGATGAAGAATGTAAACAGTTGATTGAATATCTTGTTGAAGAAAACTATATTGAAATTTTAGGGAATGAAGCGATAATTGGATTAAAAACAGAGCAATTATTAAAAGGAAGTGATTTTTTTACTCATTTTGAAACATCCGATAATTTTTCTATTTACAATGGATTAAAGAAAATTGGAGAAATACCATTAACTTCTGATATAAATATTAATTCAAAGATAATATTATCTGCACAAATATGGGAAATTACAAGTATTGATTTTTTATCAAAAAAAATATTTGTTAAAAAGTCCATTGATGGAAAACCACCTAAATTTGGAGGGGATGGTAGTGATGTAACAAATGAAATTAGGAAAAGAATGAAAGAAATCTTGCTTAATAAAGAATTTATTAATGAACAAAGTGAACAAATAAAGTTAGTTTTGGAAAAGCTATATAATGATAATTTTAAATATAAAAAATTTAATTGGGTTTTGGAAAAAGATATAACGGGTATACGAACATTTATAGGAACTAAAACTAATAGAACAATACTTTTTTTGTTAAACATGCTACATGAAAAAACATGCTATTATTTGAATGATAGCTTTACTTTAATTTATGTTACAGAAGGTGACGGAATATCTTTGAAAGAAGATGTTAATAAAATAATAGATGAAAGCTTTACAGAAGAAAATTTATATAATTATTTAAATAGTCACGATGATATTTTAATAAGATTTATGTATAAAATAAAATACAGAGACCTACTTTCCAAGTCACTGCAAATCAAGTATATTATTAATAATATGCTTGATCTGAAAGGTGCATACGAATTCTTGAAACAATAAAAAAATCCCGACAAAAATCAATGCAAATTTTGTTGGGATTTTATATTATGCTTAAGTTTTATAAATTTTCTATTTCTTTATTCCATGCTATTCTACCAGATAAATAATAATAATTTTTATCTTTAGCATCATACTTTATTTCATCTTTTTTTTGTAGTTTTTTATATGCTTTAAAAGTTTTTAAATCAGCACCTGTTAATAATATTGGAGACTCACCCATAAAATAAATCTCATTTTTCCCTTTAGGTTTAGCATAAAGCCTGTCAACAACCTTTAAATTATTATTTTCAATGTTATATTCATCATATTTACAGCTTAAAAATAAACTAAGTAAACAAATAAGCAACATGAATCTTTTCATTTAACAACTCTCCATTCACAATTTGATTTCCTTTAACTTCAATTATTAAATTACAGGTTATTAAAAAAAATCAAGGTAAAAAGCAGAATTTATAAATATACTGAAGTATAAGTTTATTAATTTAGAAATCAGATAGATTTTTTATTACTCCCCAAAGCCTCAATAAAAATTTTGATTTTATCAGCAATTTCTTTAGAAGTGTACTCTTGATCAGTAACCATCAAATCAATCATAATATTTAATATCCCACCCTCTATAAATTTTAATTCAAGATGATTATAAATAACCTCATTAAAAAAAGAATCTAATATTATCTTTATATATCTATTTGAAGCAATTAAAATTAAATACACTAAATTATCACGGAAAAATAGCTTGTTTAATTCTATATTATCTTGGAAGTTTTTAAATGAGAGCTCGATAAACTGGGAATAACTTAGATTATCCATTTTTTCAATTATACCAATTATTTTATCAAATTCAGAATCAAAATAATATGTAACTATATCTTCCTTATTTTTAAAATTTCTATAGTAAGTTAATCTTGAAACACCAGCTTTTTCACATATTTCCTTAATACTAATATTGTAAAAGGTCTTCTCTTTCATTAGATGCAGCAAAGCGTTAACAATCCAATTACGGCTTCGTGCTACCTGTATACTTTCTTTTTTCATACTATCACCTAAATTTAAAATTTTATTTTTTTATTATAATATCAAATTATTGAAATTTTTTTTAGTAAGATACATAAAAGTGTAACAGATTCATGCTTTTTGTATCTTCAAAAAGAAATTATAATATGATATTATTACATATGTAACAAGTGTAGCATATGTAACAGTTTTATTCAAATGGTTAAAATATTAAAATTATAATATTTTAGATGCATAGATAATTTAAAGGAGAAAAAAATGAAAATATTAGGAATTTCAGCAGGAACAAGAAACGGAAATAATGATTCAATGTGTAAGGAAGCTCTTATGGGAGCAAAGGAATTAGGGGCAGAAGTAGAATTTATTAGATTATTAGACTTAGATATTAAATATTGTACAGGATGCGTTGTATGTGTAAAGACTTTGATGTCAGGGAATGGGAATTATTGTGTATTAAAAGATGATTTTGAGTGGTTAAAAGATAAGATGTTAGATGCAGATGGCATAATTTTTTCAGTACCTATTTTTGAAAAAGGTGCAATTGCAATTTTTAGATCATTGCTTGATCGTTTTGGACCAAGAATGGATAGAGCGCATAATGTAATAGCAACGAAAATAGGAGAAGAAAATAACGGAAAAATACCTGATCCAAGAATACTAAAAAAGAAAGTTATATCATATATGGGATTAGGCGGATCTGAGTGGACAACAAGAATTAAATGTGACTTTGAAATTCTTTCTTTAATATCAATATGGCAAACTGTAGACAATGAAGTATTTGATTGGTCGACAGGTATTGTATTGGATGATGAGAGAGTAAAAAGAGTGAATGAAATAGGAAAAAATCTCGCAAAATCAGCAATGGATATTGAAAAGGCTGAATATATGGGAGAACCTGGAATATGTCCTCATTGTCACAGTAGAAATTTTTATTTAAATGATAATTCTACAGAGGCAACTTGTTGTTTATGTGGAATAGTAGGAGAAATAAAGGTTATAGATGGGAAAATCAAATTTTTATTTCCAGAGGAGCAACTTAAACACGCTCATAATACAATGTCTGGAAAATTTATTCATGCAAATGATATTAAAAATACTCAAGATATAATAATGAAATTAAAAAAATCAGATGAGTATAAACAGCGTATAAATAGATATAAGGACTTTATACAGCCTCTTTCTGTGGAATCAGAAAGAAAATAAAAATATTTAATCTTTTATTTAATATAAAGAAATCAAGTGTGGAAAGGGGACAACATGCGAAAGACTATGATAATTTTAAGCATACTCTTTATTACTTCTTTACTGGCAGCTAATGCAGTAACATATGATTCATCGGAAGAAATAATAGAAAGACTAAAATTAGAAATGAAACATAAATAAAATAGGAAAAGAAGAACACCTAAAATTGTTTATATAGATGCTTCCTGTAGTAAAAGCTACAGGGGCTATTTTTTTGTATATGAATATTTATCCATTCATTTTTATTACTTTTCAAATTTTCAAATAAATAATTTTAACTTATTAAACATTTTTAGTTATAAGAATATCCAAAAGTTATATTTGAAAAAAATTCACCTTTCTAATAGTATAAATATTTTCCCAGATTGAGCACCTTACTTTACTTGTAAATAAAGGTTTCTGAGGTTAAATATAGTAATGAAGTTTTTTTTGGAGGTGAGAAATATTCTAAATGAGAGACACTTAAAAATACTAGATATGTTAAATGTTCAGCAGGAGATAGATATTAAGTTTTTAAGTGAAAAACTTTTTACAATACCAAGAACTATTAGATATGATATCCAAAATATTAACTACTATTTAGCAAAATACAAGTTGCCTATGATAAAGCACAGCAGAATATTAAAATTTGAGAAAAGTTTTAAATTAGAAAATTTTCTAAAGAATATAGAAATAAGAGACTATAAGTTTTCAGAAAGAGAAAGAATTGAATTCATAATGATTAGAATCTTATTTAATTCGAAAGAGAAGCTAACAACAGAGAAAATAGCTCTTGATTTAGGAGTTAGTGACTTGACCATAAAAAAGGATATAAAAATTTTAAGAGAAGAAATAAAAGGAAAGGACTTAGAATTATATTTTCATAAGAGAAAAGGATTTATTTTAATTGGAGAGGAAGATAGGATAAGGCAAAAACAGTTAAGCTGTTACATCAGCTATAACATTGACTATAGTTGGAATAGTAATAATAGTATTTGTATGGATTTTCTGGATTTAGAGATAAGAAAAATTTTGAAAAAGTATAAAAAGGATATAGATGTAGAGTATCTAAATAAATATATAGGAAGTTTAAGTGCCAGCCTAAATAAGGTTATTTCAAATGAGGCACATGAAGTTTTGGTTTTATATATGATTTTAATGATAAAGAGAATAAAAAATGAAAATTATATTGATGTAAATAAGGTTTTTAATGAGTATTTACTTCTGACCAGAGAGTATGAAGTAATAAGTGATTCTATAAATAGTATAGAATCAAAGTATAAAATAGTGATTCATAAAAACGAGGTATTAAAAATAGTAGATCATCTTTTAGGAAGTCATACATATAATTTTGATTATTCTTTTTATGAGAATTGGGTTGAAATAGAAATATTAGTTAGAAAAATCATAGGTGAAGTAAACAAAAGTATAGATCTAGATATATTGTCTGATGAATTACTTTATGAAAGTCTGTTAAACCATATGAAGCCTACAATATATAGAATTAAGAATAATATATTTTTTCCTGATTTGATTTTAGATGAAATAATGAGCTCTGATGAAAATCTTTTAAAAATAGTAAGAGAAAGTCTAACTGAAATAGAGAACTATATTAATTGTAAAATCAGTGATGTAGAAACAGCTTTATTTACTGTTCATTTTAAACTTGCAATTGATAGAGCTAAAGAAAAGCAAATGAAAATACTTAGAGTTTTATTGGTATGCAGTACAGGATATGCTACTTCAAGTCTTTTATCCCAACAATTATCAGAATTATATAACATAGAAATTATAGAATTAATACCATATTATAAGGTATTTGAATACGATCTCGCAAAAATAGATATTATTGTAACAACAATAGATATAGAGAGGAGGTTTTTGAAAAAAGATATAGATGTAATAAAAGTAGGAGTTGTTTTATCTGATTTAGATAAGAAGAACTTTAAAAGTTATGGGATAAGTAATAAAAAAGTGAAGGTGAAATTGACTGAAATACTAGAAATACTAAGGGATTTAGGGGAATTGCCCAGTATAGAGATGTTGGGAGATTCTTTAGTAAATAAATTAAGCGATAAAATAATAGATGATAGGAAAAAAGAAAAAGATACTTTAGAGTTTGGTTTAAGTAAGTTTCTTACAGAAAAAAATATAGAAATGGCAGATACATTATTAACATGGCAGGAAACAGTTTATAAGGCTGGAAATATCCTTTTAGAAAAGGGATATATAAATGAAAATTATATAAAAAATATCATAGGAAATATAGAAAAAAATGGGGTTTATATGGTTTTAAAAAATGGATTTATATTACTTCATGCAGAAAAAATGGAAAATGTATATAAAACAGGAATAGCATTTTTAAAACAAAAGAAATTAATAGAATTTCCCGGAGCTTATAAAGTAAGTAACATATTAGTAATAGCATGTTACTCAAAATCTGAATTGACTAAATCATTCGGGGATATACTACATTTATCAGAAAATAAAAGCTTTTTATTAGAATTAGAAAAAGCCCAAAATAGTAAAATGATTTCTGCATTGGTAGAACAATATACTTAAATAGAAGGAGAGATAAGTTTGATGCTGCTTGATAAAGACTTAATAGAATTAAATGTAAAATTAGAAGATAAAGATGAACTTTTAAGGTATATGGGCGAAAAATTATTGATTAAAAATATAGTTAAAGGAACCTATCCAGAAGCTGTGGTTATGAGAGAAAAAGAATTTCCAACAGGTATTTCAAGTAAAAATATAGGTATAGCAATTCCACACACTGTTGCAGAGCATGTAAATGAACCAAAGGTAGCAATTAGCATTCTGAAAAAACCCATAGAATTCCAAATGATGGGGGAGCCAAATGTGAAAGTACAGGTATCGTTAGTAATTATGATAGCGATAAATAATCCAGATTTACAAATAGATTTTTTACAAAAATTAGTAAGTATAATAGAAGACCACGATCTTTTATTACAGATAAAGAATGCTGAATCAATAGATGAGGTATACGAATTACTTAGTTTTTTAAATAAAATAAAATAGAAGGAGTGATAAAGATGACAAAAGTAAATGTTTTATCTGTTTGTGGTTCTGGAACAGTGACATCATCAATGCTTTCAGCAAAGATAAGAGAACACTTAGCAGAGCATGGTTATGATGTAAGTGCTGTAGAGACTAACCCTGGAGGAGTAGAAACGGCTTTAGGTTCAGGAAAGTTCGATTTTATTGCGTATACATGTCCTATAAAAGATGTATATGAGGTGCCAATAATAAGTGCCATGGGATTTTTAACTGGTTTTGGAGAAGAAGAATTTATAGAGGAAGTTTTAAGAGTTTTAAAATCTAAAGAATAAGGAGGAATATTATGTTTTTTCAAACTTTAAGAAATATTTTTGATACATTTGGCCCTGCTATATTTGTACCAGTAGTTTTATTTATAATAGCTCTTGTTATGAAGGTAAGTGTAAAGAAGGCTTTTAATTCTGCATTATTAGCAGGAGTAGGATTAACTGGGTTTAATATGTTGATTGGTGCATATATCCCTATTATAGTACCTACAGTTCAAAAAATGGTACAGATAACAGGGATAAATCTTCCAGTTATTGATATTGGATGGCAGGCATCTGCAATAGTGGGTTATTCTACTAAAATTGGAATGATTTTCGTAGGTTTAGGACTTTTATTTCAAGCAGCATTATTTTTATTGAAATGGACAAACATTTTTATGCCGGGAGACTTATGGAATAATTACTCATATATGCTCTGGGGTTCAATGCTTTATTTTGTAACAAATAATTTATGGCTATCATTAGGATGTATGTTAGTAATGAACCTATACACACTGTTATTAGCAGAAGTTGTAGAAAAAAGATGGTCAAAATACTACGGTTACCCTAATTGTACTATTACAGCTCCACACCATATAGAATCAGTCCCTTATGCAATAGCAATGGATTGGGTTTTAAATAAATTAGGAGCAAATAAAATAAAATTAGATCCTGAAAATTTGAAAAGAAGATTAGGATTATTGGGAGAACCAATGTTTTTAGGTTTGATGTTAGGTTTCCTTTTAGGAATTCTAGGGAACTTAAAAGATTTAGGGAATCTGAAATCTTGGGGAGAAATTGCTACAGTAGGTATTAGTACAGCAGCAGTATTAGCAATATTTCCTAAGGTTGCAGGAATATTTGCATCGGCATTCCAAAGTTTAACAGAGGCTTCGAGAGGTACGGCTAAGGCTGGAGGGAAATCAAGAGAATGGTATCTTGCTATAAATGACGCTGCTGGATACGGGGAACCTGCAACATTAATATCGGGAATAATATTAATACCAATAATACTTGCTGCCTCATTTCTTTTACCTGGAAATAAAACATTACCAATGGTTGATTTGATAGCACTTCCTTATATGATCGAATTAATAGTATGTGTAGGAAATGGAAATATATTTAAAAGTGTATTATCTGGAGCAATATGGTATTCAATAGCACTTTTTACATGTTCGGCAGTAGCTCCAATATTTACAGAAGTAGCGCTTAGTACAGGGGTGAGTATACCAGCAGGTGCAGCATTAATTACTAGTTTTGCAGTAATTGGGCATCCAGTTATGGGCTTATTATTCTTTGCCTTCTTATCGAAAAATTTATTTATAATAGGCGGAGTCATTGTACTTTACTTTATTTGTTACTTTGTCTTTAAGAAGAATAGAGAAAAAGTACATAATTATTTAGAAAGAGCAAATGAAGAGGTTGTTTTAGAATGAGAAAAATTAATGCAAAATAATATATAATTAAAGATTTTCTATAAAAAATTCGAGGAGGAAAAATGAAAATTGTAGTTATAGGTGATACACTAGTCAGCTCTGATTATATGGAAGAACAAGTAAAGAAACTATTACCTGACCGTGATAAAGAGATAGTAAAGTTTGATTGGGAAATAACAACAAAAGAAGAATTTCAAGAAGTAATATTGGCCCTTGAGAAAAATGGGCCCGAAGCAAGGGAGCTGCCAAGTGAAATATTAAATGAACTTATTGATGCAGATATGTTAATAGTACATTTTGCTCCTGTTTCCAGAAAAACACTGGATATAGCAAAAAAACTTAAGTTAATAGGGACATGCAGAGGCGGAGTGGAGCATATAGATGTTAAGGCTGCAACAGATAAGAATATTCCTGTAATACATGTTATAAGAAATGCAGAACCTGTGGCAGAATTTACATTAGGGCTTATTTATAGCGAGTGTAGAAATATTACTAGAAGCCATGTTTCCATAATAAATGGAGAATGGAGAAAAAGTTTTCCAAATAGTCAATTTGTTACAACACTTTCGGAGTTAAAAGTGGGATTGTTAGGACTGGGATATATAGGGAAAATAGTAGCGAAGAAGCTTTTAAGTTTGGGGATTAGTGTAATAGCACATGATCCATATATAACAGAGGGACATTTAGTGAAGGAAGGATTGAATATAAAATTAGTATCACTAACAGAATTATTTGAAAATGCAGATATTTTATCACTACATATTAGACTTACAGAGGAAACAAGAAACTTTGTAAATTTAGAATTATTATCACTGATGAAAAAAAGTTCATACTTAATAAATACAGCACGAGCAGGGATTTTAGATGAAAAGGCAATAGTGCAAGTATTGGAGGAAAGAAAAATAGCAGGAGCAGCGATAGATGTATTTTGGGAAGAACCAATTCCAGCAGGGCATCCAATATTAAAGTTGGATAACGTGACTTTAACAACGCATATAGCTGGAGATACAGTAGATGCAATACCGAGAGCACCTAAGTTATTAGTAAATGAAATGAATGAATTCTTTGATAATGGAAAATTAGATATGATTATAAATAAAACTACAGTAGAAGGTTTCAGCATATAGATATATATTAGAGAAGATGAATAAAAAATTGTTATTAAAATTTCAAATATAAAAGGAGAAGATGAATATGATTTTACAAAAAGAAAGAGAATTAATAGTAGAGTACGGAAAAAAATTAATCACTCATGGATTAACTAAGGGAACTGGAGGGAATATTAGTATTTATAATAAAGAAGAAGGTTTGATGGCAATAAGCCCTGGAGGAATAGATTATTTTTTAACTAAACCTGAAAATGTGGCTGTTTTAGATTTAGAAGGGAATCAGATAGAGGGAGATAAAAAGCCATCAAGCGAATATTTTATGCATAGAATATTTTATAGAGACAGAGATGATGTAGGAGCTGTGGTGCATGCACATTCGACTTACTCTGCCACTTTAGCAGCACTTCACTGGGAAATAGAGCCTATTCATTATTTAATAGGATATGCAGGAAAGAATGTCAGATGTGCACCTTATGAGTTATTTGGAACAGAAAAACTTGCAAAAGAAGCTTTAGAAGCAATGGAAGATAGAAATGCTTGTCTTTTAGCTAATCATGGATTATTAGCTATTGGTGGAACTATTGAGTATGCATTTGATACTGCAGAAGAAATAGAGTTTGTAGCAGAGTTATACTATAAAGCAAAATGTGTGGGAGAACCTATTCCTTTAAAATCTGAAGAGATGGATGAGTTTTTAGAAAAGTTTAAGCCATATGGAAAAAAATTGTAATACTGAAAATTAAGTGATATGGGCACTGATTAAAACTTATATGATAAAAAGGAAAATTTAATAAAATATAAGGGATAAAAAAAGTTAGAGCTAAGGTGGAGGTGGTATAATTTATTCAAGCTGATAAAGAAATAATAACATATAAATCTCTCAAAATGAAAACTGTCGAATATATTTGGCAGTTTTTTAAATTTCAATACAAAAAAATGATCTTTTATACATAAAATTAATGCTTTTATGCTTCTAGTATTGTATTATATGGTATTTCGTAGTAGAATTATTATGCTAAGAAAACATCAATGATTTTTTTATTTTAGGACCTGATTTATCAGGTTCTTTTTTGTGGATTTAAATTTAGTGGGAGAATACACAAAGAAGAATATTACTTTTCTATTCTCTAATTTATTAATATTTTTTATATGCATGAAATAAGCTTCTCATTTGTAAAAATACTGTTTTGTATTTGGGAGTTAGTTTGGATATTTCATTAATTAATTATTTTCTTGTTATTTTTCTTTAAATAAAATGGTCAAAGCCTTTAAAATAAAATTATGAATAAAGTTAGATGTAGTAAGTTATATATTTGGTCGTTGACTGATAAAAGTAAAAATGTTAAAATAGATATTCAATTATTAGAAAAAGAAAGGAAGAACTATGAAAAAAATATTTTTAATTTTACTAAGCTTATTATTTATTTTATCTTGTGGAGGGAAAAGTAAATTAAATAATAAAGATAAAAATGGGACTGAGAAAAAAACTACGAAAACTACTGTTAAAGAACCAAAGATGAATGAGATTGATAAATATAATGTTTATGTTGATTCATATAATAGTTTGTTGAATTTTGATTCTACAATAGAGTCATATTTAAGAGTTGCAGGAGATAAAGAAAAACTAAACACATCTAAAGAAATATCTGGGTATTTTAATTTTAACCCTAGCTTTTTAGATAAACTAAAAAAAGCATCAACAAGTGACCCTAAAATGGAAGATTTAGATAAGGCTGCTGCAAAATTAGCTCCAGCACTTGAAGAATTAACTGGACTATTTAATGAAGCAGATGAATACTATAAAGCAAAGGATTTTCTTGATGATAAGTATGCAAAAGGGCAAGAATTACATACTAAAATATTAGTTGCTATAAAAAATTATGATGTAGCTATGGGAGAATACAATGTTGCTTTAAGAAAAAAAGCAAATGAAGTAAAAGTTATGGAAATGGAAAAGGCCAAAAAAGAAGGTAGAATGATTACTTATAATAAGATGTTAACTTTACAATTAACAGAGGATATTATGTATGAAATACAAACACAAAAGCTTACGGCAGCTAATTTTACTACAGCAGATTTAACTAAAATAAAACCTTTATATGAGCAATTTAATGAAGTACAAAAACAACTAAGAGAGTCTATAAAAGATCCAGAATTAATGAAAAAAGAAGGATATGATGAGAGTAAACCAGGAGCCTCATTTAATATCAATGATGTGAAAGGTTTTGTGGATACTAGTACAAAATTTAAAACTTCTATGATATCTTTTATTGAAAGAGTAGAAAAGAAACAAGGAGTCGATGAATTTAAATTAAAGCATAACTTCCCAATGGAAAATGAAGATGGAAGTCCTGAGCAGCTTAATAAATTAAGAGATGAGTTAATACAAAAATATAATCAAACAACTAGATAAAAAATTCTAATATTTAAAAAAGGAAAAATAAATCAAATGTTAGGGATAAAAAAAGAAAAAGCTAAGATAGAAAGGGTATAATTATTTTAAGCTAATAACAAAAATAATAATTTTTTTATATACCCCCTTTAAAGAAAGCCGTCAATGTGAATTGGACGGCTTCTTTTTATATGTTGAGAATGAAGTGAAATTATTGGATTTTTCGATAATACTAGAATGACAACGATAATCAATTTTTATGAAAAAAGAGTAGTATAAAACTACTCTAATCATTTAATCTTTTGGACAAAAATTCTTAATATAAAATCTCTTGATTTATTTTCTAAAAAAAATCTTGCCTAATTCCTCTAATACATTGCCATTACCATTAATTTCTATATTTCCTATTTTCTCCACTATTTTTTCTATATATTCCATTTCTTTTAATTTGTATAAGGTTTGGTTTTCTTCCATTAATTTTGCTGTATTTAATAAACTTCTTGTAGATGCTGTTTCTTCACGTCTTTTAACAGTATTAGCCATTGCAGTTTTTTCAGCTATTAACACTGTATTTAGTATTTCCTTTATATCTCCTGGAAGTATTATATCTTTTATTCCTGATTCCAAAAACTCTATTCCATATTTTTTTTCTTCACTTTTTATTCTCTCTAAGACATATTTTGCTATTTCATTTTTATTTTCTAAAAGTTGTTCTAGATTTTGTGTACCTACATATTCTCTTAGTTTTATTTGAAGAAGTATATAGATTTGATTTTCTAGATTGTTTATTTCTTTAAAATTTGTTACAGGATCAATAATTTTATATTGTGTCACAAAATTAAGTCTTAAAGCAATCTTATCTTTTGTAAGTATTTCTTGTCCTTGCATATCTAGCTGTTTTATTCTTAAGTCTACAGGAATAATTTCTATTTTCTGATTTCCAATCCAGAAATTATAAACTCCTGATTCTAAAGTTTTTTTATAATGATTATCAACTATTAAAAGACCTGCTTCATACTCTTTAATTTCAAATTTTTGATATATTTCTGTTACTTTGTCTAAAATATTCTGATATTTTTTATCAATAACTTCTATGTTATTTAAGTTAATTAATTCAAATCGATTTTCTATCAGTTTATTCCAAAAAATATATTCTCCAGTGAGATACTTACCTTTAAAAATATCTTTTTGGTACCATAAGAGAAGTTCTTTCTCTCCAACCATCTTTATATCGAAATCACCAGTAATATCAGTGTTACTTTCAAATATTTTTTTCATTGTTTCATTATAAATAATAGGGGTTCTTAAATCAAATTTCAAAAAGGAATTTTTGTAATATTTTTTAGAAACTGCATATGTTCCTTCTGAGAGTTTTTTTTGGTATATTCCATTTCTATAATATATCCCAATATTATAATCTTCTATTTCAATGATATCAAATGACTGTTGTGATGCTGTTTTTGAAAAAGCATTCTTTATTTTTTCATCTATTTGAAATACCTCTTTTAAATCAATTTTAGTGAATGTATTTTTGCCAATAACCTTCCAAAAGGCGTATTTTCCCTCTTGATACACATCTTGAAAAACATCATCTTTATAGTAAAGATAAATCTCATCCTCTTTTACATTTATTATGTCCAGCTCTTCCTTTAAACCATCATTTTTTAATAAAATATCTAAGTTCATATTTATCTTAAAAATACCTTCACAAAAATATTTAACATGTTTCTTTCCTAAAAAGCTAAAATTAGTATATTTACCTTCTTTTAAATATTTTACTAGTTTACCGTCTTTAAAAACTAATGCTCTTTCTCCTTCATTTACTACTATCTTCATAATCCACTCCTTTTTTAAAAAGTATTTTTTAGGTTTTCTCCTAATTTTAAAATGGAACTTAGTTTAAGAAAAATCTATTTTCAAATGTAAAAGTATTCTTATAAAAAAACTACTTATATAAATTTCATAAAAGTCACCCTATTTACAAGAAATAAGTTTAGATAAAAAAATATTTGATTCGGTATCTACTAAGTTACGAAATTTTAAAACTAGTGTAAGTGAAAGTACCTTACTGAGAAAAACCTAAATATACTTTTATTTTAATTTCTCTAATTTTGAATGCTCTACCACTGAGCTAATGAGATTTCTCATATTGGAATCGAACCAATGACACTTCATTTTTTTCTCATGATTAAAAGTCATGCGCTCTTTACGAGCAATTTTAATATCAAGCCATTGATAAGGCTGGAATCGAACCAGCTCATTTTCTCTTACGTGACAAGTAAGTTGCTTTTACCAGCATGGTGGAATAGGTCAGAATCGAACTAACTTCTCATAAATTTTTCCAGAATTTTAGATACTTTAATAACATAGTTATAAGCACGAAGTCGCAAACATATGACTTACACATAAAGGAAAGAATTCAGATAGCGCTTTACCTTAAAGCTACTACTCCATAATGGTTAAATAGTATCATTTTTTTGATATGATGTAAATCTCTGTTATTAAATTTTTGTATATTTTAAGGGACGGGTTGATGGATAAATGAAATAATGTTTGAATGAGTATTTTCTTTAAAAAAAGTTATTGTATGTTATATGAGTTAAATGTTTTTTTAACTTGATAATATTTAAAAGAGGAAATGTGGGTAGTATATTTTGTTATTTTCAATAAATGAGTCTCAGTTCAGAATATTTTATATAATTATCAAAAAAATAGATTATCTGCTTTAGAAAAACTATCCACATAGTTAAATAGAAATTATTGTTTTTTTAGTATGAACTTTTAAAAAAGAAGTTATTCCTTATGTTTCTTTCATGTTGTTAACGAATAAATTTATTGAAAAATTAAGGTACATATGGTACTATCTTAGAATAATGAAATGAAAAACTAAGAAAATACAAAGAAATAAGATAGAAGTCGTAAAAATAATGTTAATATAGTATAATCAAGGATTTTTTTAAGTAAAAAAGAAATAAATTGATAAGTAACTAAGATAAGATTTTTAAGTCTTCTATTTTTTTGTTAAAAATAACAAAATGAATAAATATTAATTGGGAGGAAATATGAAGGAAAATAGCATAAGAAGAATAGTGAGGAGAAATCTTGCCCTAGGGCTGCTAATATTACTACTTACGAATACAATTTTAGGGGATCAGTTAATAAGGACAAAAAGTGGAGAGACAGCTAGGATCACAACCGCGCCTAATGGAACTCCAATGATTGAGCTCGCAAACCCCAATAAATCAGGAATAAGCATTAATAATTTCGATAGCTTAAGCGTGGACGAGAAAAATTTGATACTAAATAATATTTCTGCGCAAGATGGGTCAATATACCGAAGTGAACTTGGGGGTTTAATAACACCAAACTCTAATT
>JAGOZX010000064.1 GCA_018058425.1 Sebaldella sp. | reverse complement strand
TAGATAATTAAAATTTTCATCATATACCCCCATTATTACTATTTTAGTTAAAGAAAATTGAGATTGTGGTGTTACAAATCCAACTTCATAATATACATTATATACTTTTTTATTCTCATCATATTCCACATATTTTATTACTACTTCTCTATAATTTCCTATAAATACTATCTTTCTTTTTTTTATTATTTTTTCTAAATCTACTTCACTACTTATGTCTAATTGCTTTTTTTTAATAATTTCTATCTTAGAAGAAGTTATATCATATAATATTACACTATCTGGATTATAAAATAACTTTTTTTCTCCTAACAACATTGTAAATAATAATAAATATAATAATAGTTTTCCTAGTATTTTAATCATTTATTTTTTCCTTGGTCCATATTTATAATACATTTCTTTTTTTATAAATTTCCCATCTGGGTCAAAGTAATAATTTTCACTTCCAACAGAAGAAGTATATCCTTTTACTTCTTCTCCATATAGTGTACTTTTTATTCCTATTGGATTCGATACTTCTATTTTATCTAAATTTTCTTTCTTATCAAATATGTATGTCACTGAGCTTATATATTCTTTTTCTTCATTTCTAACATCTAATCTATATTTTTTTAATTTATTTTTCTCAAACCACATCAATGGTCCTTCATCTATAAATAAAGATCTAACTTCTTTTCCTGAATCTTCATAATGTAAATTTTTTAAAAACTTTTCTTCTGAAAGTTTTCTTTCTTTATAATACACTCTTTTCTCATTCATATAAAACAAACATTTCTCTATTTCTATTTCTATTTCTATTTTACATACATTATATCTACTTATATCAATATAATTTTTATCAAACCTTATTTCTTCAATGTATTTTTTTTCTCCATCTATTTTAAAATCTCTACTCAGTATTTCTTTATTTTCATCCAAAACTTCCTGTACTTCTTTTAATAATTCTTCTTTAGAATATTTAAAAAATAATTCTCCATTTTCTTCCAGTATTTCATAGTTATTTCCATATAAATACCCACTCATAATTATCAATATTACTATAAGTATTTTTCTCATCTCTATTTCTCTCCTTTCATTTTTTTTATTATGTGTTCTGGAAGGTTTTCACTCCAAAATGAAGTAGCTTCATCTGGTTCTAATTGATAAAATAAATAGTGTCCCTCAAAAAGCATTGGCGTTCCATAGTTACTTTTCAATATTTGGGCATCTATACTGAAATCTGACCCTTTTAACTTTCCACTTTTATCTTTTATCATATATGAAAATCCATGTCCAAATATTCCCTCATGCAATATTGTTGTTGTAAGACTTAAAAATGGTGAAAATGTTTTATCCCAACTTTTATCACTAGCTATGATAGTATCTATTATAAAAAAATCTGTATTTATTTTAGGTTTCCCTCCATTATACTCCCCAGCAACTCCTTCTTGCATCTTTCCAAAAGAAAGAGCTACTCCATATTTTTTTCCAATTGTTAAATCTATATTTTCTGATTGTGATATCACTTTTAGGAATTCATTACTTTTAGCATAGAAAGTATTATTAAATTCTTGTATTAATTCCTTTTTTTGCTCTATTGGAACCGCATCCCAATTTTCATCATAAATTATATCTTTAAATGAATAAATTTTACCATTCTTTAATTTTACACTATCATTCAATATTATATCCTCTGCTATTAATAACATATTTTCTTTTACTCCATAAAACTTATCTGAAAAGTCAATTGATGATGATAAAAATATTTGCATTTTATCTTTTGTACTTTCATAGCTATTTTTATTTGTAGAACTCTTAAATTCACTCAATAATTGTCCTTTTTCTTCTCTGCTTAACTCAGTTAAAGCTCCTATTCCATCTACCTTTATCTTATTAACCATTTCTTTACCAAATATTTTCTCAATTTTTGAATCATATTCACCACTTTTCAGCAATGCATCAATTTCACTCTCTAATTTTTCATATTTCTTTTTGTCATCTTCTGATAAAATCAGTCCTAATACCACTCTATCTGAATCTTTCTTATCTCCAAAAAGTATAGGATTAGCGGCTTTAAAACTTTCATCTGTTGCAAAAACAGAACTTATAACCTCTTTAAACTTTTCTACTTCTTTTCCTGCTAAATCAATGCTCTGTTTAAACTTCTCTCTCCCTTCTTCCGTTGCTAACGCTATTACCCCACTCTCTACAAAAGTATTGTAATGTCCTGAATCTTTATCTTTTGTTGTCTCCTGTACCTTATTTATATCTCTATTTATCTCATCTCCTGATGACTTATCTATTTCTACATTACCAATTACTGTATTATGTGTTATTCCTTCTTTTTCCTTATTCTGATACTCTACTCCTACTCCACCTGTGCTTATTGTTCCTCCTGTTGTATTGTAAGTATCTTTGTTATCTATATTCTTTCCTATATACTCATCTATTTTTATTTTTCCATTTGATTTTTCTTCTGTTCCTATTACTGCTCCTGTATTTGTTACCTTTCCTATTGATAAATCAGAACCTTCTCCTATTACAAATGCACTTGGAGTATCAACATAATTTCTATCTCCTGTTGTACTGCTTCCTCCTATGCTTCCATTTAATCCTCCCATTGCATTATTTGCTATATCCTTCATTCCACTTGCAGTTCCTATTTGTTGCATATTCGTTCCTGCTGAATAATTTGTACTTGAGCCATCTATCTTACTTGTATTTTGCTTACTCTTTATATCAAGTTCTGCTATATTTCCTGTTACTTTTCCTCCATACTGCTCAAATCCATCTATTGTCATTTTTCCTACATTATTGTAATCTTCATCTACTCCTACAAATATTCCATTTTGGTAACTTGTTCCACTCTGATCATAGTTTGAATTACTTCCTGATATACTCGCATTCATCCCTCCTGGTCTCGCTGTTACTGTATCAAATGCCATTCCTCCTGATATACTTGTACTATTTGATGATGAACTATATGAATTATTTAATTCTACTGCTTTTTTATCTATCTCTTTTACATTATTATAAATAAACTTATCGTTGTATGACTGTGTTCCTTCATAAGTTATTTTATCAGTATTATTATACGTTATACTTGAATCTTTATCAAGTCCACTTATTGTTGTAACTACTGCTGTTTCATAATATGTATGGCTTTTACTCTCACTTTGTGAAGCTGTTAATCCTATATTAGCTGATACATAAAAATCATTATTCGCTCCTCTTTGATTTCCTGCTAAACCATTTATAGTCCCTACTGCTGAATTTATTACTGCTACCCCACCATTAACCAGTCCTGCTGTTCCATTTCCTTTTGTTGCCGCTTCTACTCCGTTATATGCTTGGTCTATTCTATTTAGTAACGGTGAACTTATTGAGGCACTTACACCAACATAACTTTCTTTATGTTCTGTTTTTTCATCATAGGTATTTTTTGTTGCTCCATAATTTACTTCTTTACTATTTACTACTATTGCTCCATGTTGGAAATTTGTTGCTGTTAAATCTAGTTTTTCTCCATCTACCACTGTTCCATGTCCTAATACTACATTTGACATTGCTTGAGTTTTTTGATTTATATTTATTGTATCTTCTGTCTTTTGAATCCCTGCTCCTGCTGACATTCCACTGCTACTTACATCAAAGTTTGATACAAATCCTGTCTTCTTTTCTTGATGATAGTATGAGCTATTTAGCTCTCTTGAAGTTGATGTTACATTTCCTCCTAGATATGAATCTTCTCCTGTTACAAATGTACTTCCTATTATATTTATATCTCCCTTTGTTAAGGTACTTCCTCCCACAAATAATTGAGCTTCTACATTTTGTTCTTCATATGATTTTGTATGTGATTCTCTGCTACTCATAAAGCCTTTATCTTTACTTTTTGATTCACTATAAGTACTATCTACTTTTGATTCTATATTTATTTTTTCTACATTTAATATCGCATTTTCATTTACTGCTACTGTTGAACCTTCTATATTTAAGTTTTTACCACTTACATATAAATTATCTGCTGATACAACTCCGCCTATATTCTGATTACTTTTATATACTGCATAATTATCACTGCTTGAACCTGAATTATCATTTCCACTTAAAGTTAATGCTCCTATTTTAACATCTTCTTTTACATTTAAGATTACATCACTTCCACCTAATAATCCTGCTTCTGATAAATAGTTCTTTCCTTCTATATATGTTGTTCCATTTGAACTTATTTCTCCTATACTTAATAAATTCTCATGTTCTGTATTATTTCTACTATCCGTATACTGTTTTGATGTCACTTTACTTGAGCTGTTTATTATACTCCCATTTTCTGCTGATAATGATAATGATTCTATTCCTCTTATTACTCCACCTATATTTTGGATATCACCTGATGTTGCTGTTATAGATACTTGATTTCCTCTAATTTCTGCTAACTGATTGGTATCTGTTACATTATAGACTTTTCCTGCATTTATATAAGTTGCTCCACCATTTCCTATTAACTGTCCATTATTTCTTAATTCATCTGCTGTTATGGCTGTTAAATTTAAGCCGCCTATTCTATCTCTTCCATCTACTTCTATACTTGCTAATGTTGTTTGACTTAGGTATACTTTTGGTACTAGTACCTTTTGCCCTTCTACTATTTCATATTCATACCAGATCACATCACTCTTTAATGCTTTTACTTGATCTGGTGTTAAGGCTACTCCTACTGTTAATTGTAAATCTTTTTGGACTTCTACTGAATTATCTAACATAGCTTTCATTAATTCCTTATCACTTAAGCCACCTATAAATCTTGTTCCTAATTTATCTGATATGGCTCTTGTTACTATTAAGTATTCATAGTAAGCATCTCCAAGCCTTCTTGCTCTGTTCCATTCATCACTCTCATCATAACCTAGTCTGCTTAAAAAGTAGTCACTTCCGTAAAACTCTCCTAAATTTACATATTTACTTCTTGTTTCTAATAAATATTTTGAGGTTTGATCTGTTGTTGTTGTGAATAAGCTACTTTTAGCTCCTAATGGATCTACCCCTAATACTCCTGATGTTTTTATTTCTAATATTGGATCTATGTTTTTTTCTATTACAATTAGCCCTGATCCATTACTTTGTCCTGTATTTGTTGGTTTAAAACCTGCTATTCCTCCACCTGTTGATATTCCTTCTACTATCTGATTTCCTCTGTCTATTTCTGGTGTTAAATTTAAATTCCCTGTATTTAATATTACATTTAGTCCTTCTATTACACTTGCTTGACCTGATGCATAAGCTATATCTCCATTTTCTATACCTCGCCAGTATTTCACATGATACTTTCTATCGCTTCCACTTCCATAGTGTTCCTGTTTATAGTATTCTACTCCATCTTTTAACTGTACACTATTTCCTATTGTTGTTTGATTTTTTATAGTTCCTGCTGTTATATTTACATCTTTTCCTGCTGTAATTTTCGCATCTTTATTATTTAGCATATTATTTGCATTTATCGTTATATTATTTCCTGCTGATATAGTTGCATATGTTGTTATTGCATTACTTTTTAATTTTCCTTTTAGAGCCACTCCTGGAAATTGAGCTGAACTTGTTCTTATGTATGAACCTTCGCTCATTGGATATCTATCAAAATACCCTTCTACTGCTCCTTGTCTAAAATGTTTATAGTCTATTGCTGTTGGATCTAATTCCCATAAATCATTTAGAAATATATTTGCTAATAAAAATTGATATTCAGGATTGTCTAGGGCTGCTAATAGTCCATTTCTATATAGACCTTCCATTTTATTTGATTTATTTTCTCCTGCTTTTTCATTTTTCCATATACTCTGTACTTCTGCTTCTGTTAGAATTAATCCATCCCATGTTTCATAATAAACTTCATAATCATTTAGTCCTTCTACTTCTCCTATATTTTCTATAGTATCTACATTTAGTACTATATCTCCAGTTGCTTCTATTCTTGCTTGTACTAATATTCCACTTGTATTTCTAACCACTTTATTTAGTAAAGAATTTCCTGTTAAACTCATTGAGCCTTGAGATAACAACTCTCCACCTAGATTTTCTAATGTATTAAAATTCATATCCAGTATACTTCCTGCATATATTGCCTTACCTACATTATTAGTTATCTTATCTGATGCTCTTATTCCTAATCCTTCTGAAAATGCCATTAAATCATTATTTACTATATTATATCCTGATATATTTCCATTTGTTCCTGTTATTATATTGTTATTTATTATGTTACCTGTTCCTTCTATTACTATTGAACCTGATGCTAATTCTGTATTATTTGTTATGTCATGTCCTTTTACTTCTATGTATCCTGTTCCCGTTGTAGTTCCATTATTCCATATATCATAGCCACTTACTCTTAAGTCACTTTCTCCATGTAATAAGCCTCTTAAATCTATATTTCCTGTAGTAGTTAAATATACTCCAGTTCCTTTTATGCTTCCCCCATTATTATTGTAATTAAATAGATTATACATTTCTATTACATTTGATTCTAAACTTCCTTGATTTGATATATTTGATCCATTTAATATTATCTTTTGATTTGATCCTATGTATCCTGTATTATTTAAGTTTGTATTGTTTGCTGTTATTATTCCATCTGCTATTATCTGATTGCTATTAGTCAATACTGATGTTATTAACTCTATATTTGTTCCGCTTAACTGTCCTTGGTTATTTATATTATTTCCTTTTAAGTTTACATTCTCTATTACAGTTATTTTATTTGTATTTTGGATATTTGTATTTTCTACATCTAAATTTGATGTTAATATTTCTCCTTGATTATAGAAAGTTGTTCCTCTTGTCAGTAACTTTTCTACTGCTTTTAAATTTCCATAGTTTAGTAGATCTCTTATGCTTAATATATTTCCTACATTTAGTAAATTGTAATTATTTAAATTTCCATTTATCACAAAACTACCATTTGTTTTTAATTCTCCATGGTTTATTATATTTCCATTTGATATTATTCCTGCTCCTGTACTTAATTCTCCTGTATTTGTTAAGTTATTCGTTATCAGTAACTTGTTACTAACTAATTCATTCTGATTATCTAAATCTAAGGTAGATATATTACCTTCTGCTATTATTTTTCCTGTATTTTGTGTATTTAATGCTGACAGGTTTCCTGCTGTTTGTATATTTCCTGTATTTGTTAAACCTTGTAAGTTTATTTGGTTTTTTCCATACAGAGTTCCTTCATTTACTGTTATTCCGCCTATATTTAATATATTATCTGTTAATATTCTTCCTTTATTAGTTAAATTACTTCCTACTGTTATATTTCCTTCACTCTGTATATCTGATATATTGTATAGATATCCTAATATACTTATATTTTCTTTTCCATATACTAAATTTTCTGTATTTAGGTTTCCTTGTATATTTAAAATTCTTTCAGATATTAGCTGTCCTGTACTCTTTACATCATTTCCTACTATTACATTACCTCTACCATATAGATTACTCTGATTGTCTAATTTACCTGTTATTTCTATGTTATTTCCTTGAGTTCCTGTTCCTTTTAAAATTACTTTATCTGCTTCTACTTTTATATTACCTTCTGAATACATAGAAGTATTTTGAATATATTCTTTTCCCATTATTTCAATGCTTTCTTTAGCTTGTGTACGATTTGTTACAATTGTACCGTCAGCATTTATTCTTAACACGCGTTCAGAAATCACATCTCCGGCTACTCCAACATTTCCGCCTACTGCAACTATTTTTATTTGATTTCCGTACAGACTCCCGAATGCTGAAGAGGAGATTAAAATTTCATTATTATTTGTTCCCTGTTTTGTGTAATCTTTTGTATTAGGATTATAATCAAAATTTCCTGCTATCAGATCAACCTCTGACCCAGTTCCATTTATTTGTCCATCTATATTTATCTTTTGTGATAAGAAAGCAATATATCTTAATCCATCAGCGTTTATTCCCTGGCGACCAATAGTTATGTCTCCCCCTCTTATTCCAAAGGGCATAAGCTCACCGTTTGCATCTAAATTTACATTTGCTGTAGTGAACATTACTTTATCAAAGTTTATAAAGCCTGTATTATTAAGGTATATTCCGTTTGGACTAGAAAATACCATATCCGTTTTACCATTTGACATTACTTCCAGGTAATTTTCTATTTCTGTCCTGTTATTTCCACCCACTCTATTTAGAATTAACTTTGCTGCCTGCTCCCTACTAAGGTTTGGATTAGCTGCCATCAGACCTGCTAGGTAACTTCTAGCCACACCTTCAGAAAAGTTGTTAAATACTGTTGGGTCTTTAGTTCTAAACTCATTGAAATCATTTATGCTAATTCCTTTGTTATTTGGTGTGTTTATGTTTATTATATTTGCTCCATTTTGTGCTTTATCTACTGTTGTATTTTGATTTGTGTTTGGACTTAATCTAATCTCTGCATAGCTTATATTTGCTACTAGATTTACCAATAACCATATTGATACCAATTTCTTACTCTTTTGAAATACCCTTCCTTTTTTCATACACCCTCCTGCTATTTTTAAACAAAAAAATAGAAAATACTCCAAAGTTCTATATTTAAGTCATCTTTCAAAAATTTCTTTGATTTTTCACTTTATATTACTTTTACTTATTTTCTATTCTTATATTTATTATAATTTTTATTTTTATTTGCCATATATTATAGCCTGAATCAGCTCTATTGTCAATTTTTTATAACCAATATTTAATCTTGACTTTTTTAATCATATTTATTATTCCTTATTTTTCAGTACTTCTTTCCATACTTCTGACATTTTTGTCGTTTGAAAATGCCTTAAAAATGTCATTAGTCCTGGCATTTTATTTTCACTATTTTAAATACTTTTTTATCTCTAAAATATTAAGTTTAATTTTACTTTCCTTACTAATAAAATAAAAAAAACAGAGATAAAAACTTCTCTGTATTTTAATAAACTATTTAATTTTTTAAAGTTAAAGCTATTTTTTAACTAATTTACTAATACTATATAAAATATACTGATCATTCTTTGAAACTTTCAATGGTTTATACTTTACTTTTATATTACTAGAATTAAAACTGTAATTAGTATTGCTATTTATTTTCATTTCCAGATCATCATATTTAGCATTAAGTTTTTTATATTTTATTCCATACTGAAATATTTTTACTTTTGAAGCTCCAAAAAACTTTATTAGCATATAAATTTCAATAATACTAAAAACAAATGCAATTCCTAAAACTGTAAATGGTTCTTCAAATAAACCAAGAATAACAACAAATACAGGAAGAAATAATAAATATATTAGCATTTCCAAAGAATTTATCTTTATAGTTGTTATATGCTTTCCCAATACCTTATCTACTTCATTATTGCTTTTATACTTTATACCATTCTCTTTAAAATATTCTTTCATGATTTTATCCTTTCATTTTCTGAAATTTATTATTTTCATATAATATTTTTCAGTTTTTATAATTTTTCTCATTTAATTCTATCTTACTAATCATTTTATAAATAACTCGATTATTGTAATATAATATATAAACTTTGTCAAACTTATCCTTTCTAAATAAGCTTTCCAAATACTCTAACTTTCTAAAGATAGTTTTTTATAATGGTTTAGTCCTCAGATTTTATCTCACTGAACTACTAAAGTATAAAAAAATCATAATACAGATTAATAAAAAAGACTGCCTCCTATTTACTAACAGTCTTTTCTCTAAAATATAAATCATCTAAATATCTAGAACATTCCCATCTTCACCTGTTTCAATCCATTTTACCTCAGTCAGTTTTTTACCAAAATAATTTTTTGTATGCTCTGCACTATGATGAAAATTAAAAGCATCCTTATTTTTCCAAATTTCCCAAAGTATAAACTCTCCTTTTTTAGGATTACTAGGTGTTACAAAAAACTCTATGCACCCTTCTTCAGTTATTGTATGTTTAACAAGATAGCTAGTTAATTCATTATAAACTTCATCATAGCTGTTACCTTCTGTCACTTTTATACAAGCTGTACAATAATAAGCATTCTTTAAATCCTCACTACTAATTCTATTTATTAAATTTTTATTTCCCATACTTAATCATCCTCCTTTTTAAATTCTAAACTTTAAATCTAATTAATACATTTATTTACTATTTTCACTGCAAGTGTTGGCACAAATAACGATAATGGTGCTGCTACTAAAAATGCAATGGACCATGACCTTATCCACGATTTTATAAATATCTCATTGAATCCTATATTAATAAAATTCAAAATGAAAGATATACAAAATGACATGATCAGAGCCATTAGTACCTTACTCATAAGTTGTTTTATATCATCCAATTATTTTTACCTCCTTAAATATTATGATTTTAAATAATTTTTATTTTCCTGTTTCTCCACCTACTTCATTAAGTTTTTCATCTCCTCTTGCTAATCTACTTTTTCCCATTTATCTCACTCTCCATTTTTTTATAAAATTCTATTTTTTCTTCCACATATTTATATGTTTCTTTTAAATTATCAATTTCTATTTTTAATTTCTGTAATTGATTTTCTAAAAGTTCCCTTCTATCTTTCGCAGTAGAATCTCCAATATATCTTAATTCTGAATACTTTAGCATTTCACTCAATTTCATACCTGTATGCTTTAATTTTATTAAAAATTTTATCCATTGAATATCATCAGAGCTATATTTTCTATTTCCAGACTCATCTTTCTCTAAAGTACTTATTAATCCTACTTTTTCATAATATCTCAATGTAGACTGGTTTAGGTTTACTAACTTTGTAACCTCACTTATTTTATAATATTTCATCATATCTCCTTTCTTTTACTATAATTTATGCTTTAAAAATAAAAGTCAAAACTTTCATTGCCTATGAAGTAATATTAGATTACCACTTAAAGTATACTTTAAGTCAAGAACTTTTTAAAAGTTTTTTTTATTTTTTTTACATTGATAAACTACAGTCTTTAAATACCGGCTAATTTTTATGATTTCAAAATAAAAATTTTACAACTGTATATAAATTATGGTATAATTTTTTTGTACAGAAATATAATTGTAAAATAGTAATATAGATAGACTATTTTTAGTCGTAGTGAAAAGGACTCAAAAGCACTTTGAGTCTTTTTTATTGTCCAAATTTTTTACATATTTTTCTAAAACAACTAAGGGAAAACATTAGAAACCCCTTTCTAAAATTTTTTAAAGAGGTGAGTTATGGAAAAACACAATCGACTTGGGAATGAAAATATCACAAAATTATTAATTGAATTTTCAATCCCTGCTATAGTTGCCGGTATGATAGCAGCTTTATATACAGTAATAGACAGAATATTTATTGGACAATTTGTTGGTGATCTAGAATTTTCTGGAGTATCAGCCACATTTCCAATAATGATATTCTATATGGCTTTTGCAGCCTTGATAGGAATAGGAGCCAGTGCCAGTATTTCCATCACTTTAGGTAGAGGAGATATTAAAAAGGCAGAAAAAATCTTGGGAAATGCATTTACATGTTATAACATTTTAGGGTTTCTCATTATTTTATTAAATTATATATTTTTAGATCAAATCTTATATATTTTTGGAGTTACCCCTGATACATTGCCACATGCTAAAATATTTATGTTGATTTTAATACCAACTTGTTATATGACTTTTTTGACTTATGGTTTTGCTGGAGTTATAAGAGCAGAAGGTAATCCAAAAATTGCAATGAATATTAATATAATTGGTGCGGTAATAAATATCGTATTAGACGCACTTTTCATTATAGTCTTTAAAATGGGAGTTGCTGGCGCTGCTTGGGCCACTTTAATAGCAAACTTCATAGCAATGTTATTTGTATTTCATTATTTTCTATATTCTAAAAAAGCTGTTCTAAGAATTAGAAAAAAGTATTTCAGATTAAGTGAAAAAATAGTAAAATCTATTATAAAAATAGGTATTTCACCGTTTATTTTACAAATTTCTTTATGTATTGTAGGATTAACTGCTAATAATATGATAAAAAAATATGGAACTGATTTGGATTTTGGAGTTTTTGGAATTCTAAATACTTATCTAACTGTTATCTTTGCAGTACTTTTAGGTATTAGCCAAGGTGCCCAACCAATTTTTGGTTATAATTACGGAGCAAAAAATTATAAAAGATTAAGAGAAGCACTTATAAAATCTATAGTGGCTGGCACAGGTATATCTATGTTCTTTTTTATAATTTCATTATTGTTTCCAAAACTATTAGTAATGATATTTATCAAAGATCCAATTATGATTGATGCTGCTTCTAGTGCTCTTGTAAAATTTTTATTCTCACTTCCTGTATATGGAATCATTGTAATTGGAGTAGAATTTTTTCAAGTATCTGGTAAAGCAAATGTTTCTAGTATATTATTTTTCATTAGACATATTATACTAGCAATTAGTGCACTAGTTATAATGCCTATTTTTATAGGAATTGATGGAGTTTGGTATTCAAGAACAGTACCAGATTATATCTATTTTTTAATTGTTATAGTTGTTCTAATAAAATGGTTTAAAGAAAACAACACACTTATCAATAAAATTAGTGAATAAATTTAAAATCCCTATAGCAGTTCAGTTATAGGGATTTTTTTATTCTAATTTTCTAAATAAAATAGTTTCTAAGATTTATCTCATGCTAAACTTATTAAAGAAGTTCAACCTAGAATCTTAGAAACTATTTATAAATATTTATAACTTAAATGAATAAGGTAATAATTCATCCATAGTATACACTTTATAATCTTTCTTATAATTAGATAATACTATTATAGTATCTGTTCCTGCAAATTCTGACATTACCTGTCTACAAGCTCCGCATGGGCTGATTGGACCTTCGGTATCTCCAGTCACAACTATTATTTTCATCTCTTTCATTCCTTCAGTAACTGCAGTACTAATTGCGTTTCTTTCAGCACATAATGAGAGTCCAAATGAAGAGTTTTCCATATTTACGCCTTTAAATTTTCTTCCTTTTTCATCTATTAACACTGCACCTACAGGAAAATGTGAATAATTTACATACGCATTTTTAGATACCACTATTGCTTCCTCTATTAATTCCAATATTTCTTTCTCAGATAAGTTATTCATATCTTCTCCTTATAATTCCATTTTTTCTTTAATAATATTTTTTTCTTTTAATTAGAAACTGAAGAAAATCAAGTATTTTATATTGCGCTTAAAGCCATTTCTATCATGTCATTAAAAGTTTTTTCTCTTTCTTCTGATGTAGTCGCCTCACCTGTAACTAATGAATCACTTATTGTAAGTATTGCCAATGTATTTACACCATACTTCGCTCCTAGTGTATATAATCCTGCTGCTTCCATTTCCACACATAAAATTCCAAAATCTGCCCAATGTTTCCAAGCATCTTTATCATCACCATAAAATGTATCACTAGACATTATGTTTCCTGCTTTAAAATCTATTCCTTTAGACTTTGCTCCTTCTGCTACCTTAGCAAGTAATTCATAACTTGCTGTTGGGGCAAAATTCGCTCCTCCTGGGAATCTTAAATTATTTATATTTGAATCAGTAGATGCAGCTAAAGCAATTACTATATCTCTAATTTTTACATCTTTTTGGTATGAACCAGCACTTCCAATTCTTATTAAGTTTTTACATCCAAATTCTGTTATTAACTCTGTTCCATAAATAGAAATAGATGGTATTCCCATTCCAGTTCCTTGTACTGAAACTTTTTTCCCTTTATATGTTCCTGTAAATCCTAACATTCCTCTTACATTATTATATTGAACTGGATTTTCAAGAAATTTTTCCGCTATATACTTAGCTCTTAATGGATCTCCAGGTAATAAAACCGTTTCTGCTATTTCCCCTTTTTTAGCTGCTATATGTACACTCATGTTTTCCTCCTAAAATAATTTTATAAAATTTCCTCTGCAAAACTTCCCTTTGCTTTTACTCCTAGTATAATCTCTTCTATTGTTGCTGCTATATCAGTAAAACTTCCTCTTATACCTATATTTACACCTTTTTTTACATGCTTACCATATACTAAAATTGGTATGTATTCTCTAGTATGATCTGTCCCTTTATAAGTAGGATCATTTCCATGGTCAGCAGTTATTATTAATATCTCATCATCACGAAGATTTTTTTCTATTTCTGGAAGCCATTGATCAAAAAGCTCTAATGCGTTTTTATATCCTTCTGTGTCTCTTCTATGACCATAAAGCATATCAAAATCTACTAAATTTGTAAAGATTAAACCTTTTGTATCTTCTTTTAATGCCTCTATTGTTTTCTTTATTCCATCTAAGTCATTTTTGTTAGTTTTTCTAGTATCTGTAATTCCACGACCAGCAAAAATATCATATATTTTTCCTACTCCAATTACATCTTTTCCTGCCTCACTTAGTTTATCTAAAATTGTAACACCAGGTGGAAATATTGAGAAATCATGTCTATTTGATGTTCTTTTAAATTCTCCCTTTTTCTTTCCTACAAATGGTCTTGCTATAACTCTAGAAACTGGCGATTTTCTGTTACATATATCAAGAGCTATTTCACAAGCCTTATATAGTTCTTCTAAAGGAATCACCTCTTCATTTGCAGCTATCTGAAAAACAGGATCTGCTGAAGTATACACTATCCACTTACCCGTTTCCATTTGTTCTTCACCACAATCTTCTATTACCACAGTTCCAGAAGCTGCCTTATTCCAAATTACTCCTCTTCCAGTTTTTTCTTCAAACTCTTTTATTACTTCATCTGAAAAACCCTTCATATAATTTGGAAATGGTCTCTCTAATATTACACCAGACATCTCCCAATGTCCTGTAGTAGTATCTTTTCCAATTGAAACTTCTTTAGCTTTTCCAAAAGCTCCTTCTGGATCAGCTTTTGGAGCGACTCCTTCTATATCTATTATATTTCCTAATCCTAGTTTTTGCATATTTGGCAAGTTTAAACCACCTACAGCTTTGGCTAAATTTCCTAATGTATTTGATCCAACATCTCCAAAATCTTTTGCATCAGGTAATTCTCCAGCTCCTACACTATCCAAAACTATTAAGGTTACTCTACTTATATCGCTCATTTTGTGCCTCCTTTAGCTATATTTTATTTGATAATTTATATAACTTATGTATTTGATATTCTAAAAATTAATATTCATTTTCTCCTACTTTTTCACCCTCTAATATTTTCACTCCTGAACTTGTTCCAAGTCTAGAAGCTCCTAATTCTATATATTTTTCAGCAGTTTCAAAGTCTTTTACTCCACCACTTGCTTTTACTTTCGCATCATTTTTCACTACATCTTTCATTAATTTCACATCATCATATGTAGCTCCGCCTGTACCAAATCCTGTTGATGTTTTTACATAGTCAGCTTTTGCTTTAAGTGATAATTCACAAGCCTTTCTTTTTTGATCATCATTTAAATAACATGTTTCTATTATTACTTTTAATACATTATTTCCAATAGCTTGCTTTATTTCTCTAATATCGTTTTCTACGTAATCAAATTCTCCATCTAATAATTTCCCTATTTGAATTACCATATCTATTTCATCAGCACCATCTTTTACTGCCTGTTCTGCTTCAAAAACTTTAGCTTTTGTTCCCATAGCTCCTAATGGAAAACCAATTACTGCAGCTATTTTTACATTAGAGCCTTTTAGTTCTTCTTTTACTAATGGAACATATGAACCATTTACACAAACTGCATAAAAATTATACTTTTTTGCTTCTTCACATAGTTTAATTATTTCATCTTTTGTTGCTGTTGCCTTTAATAGTGTATGATCAATATAATCATTTACTTTCATAATATATTTCCTCCTAGTTTTTTATTATTTTATCAAGTTAATTAATCTAAAATTTCAAATATTATTTTAGGTTTATCTACTTTTACATCACTAAACTTATAAGCACCTAAGACCATATTTTTAGATTTTTCTACTTCTGTCTCTTTATTATAACAAATTTTAGCAATTGACTCACCTTTTTTTACAAAGTCACCAACTTTTTTTAATACTAAAATACCAACACTATGATCTATTATATCATCTTTAGTTGCTCTTCCTGCACCTATTATCATAGCAGCCTTTCCTATCTCTTCAGCCTGTATCTTAGTTACATATCCTTCTTTTTCAGAAAGTACTTCTAATTCAGAATCAAAACCTGGTAATAACGAATAATCATTTACTATTTCAGGATTTCCTCCACTTTCTTTTATAAATAAGGCAAATTTTTCTAATGCGCTTTTATTAGCAATAACTTCTTCTACTTTTTTAATTCCCTCTTCTGTTGTAGAAACTTCACCTTTTAGTTTTAGTGCAAGAGCTGCTATATTATAAACTAATTCTGTAAAATCCTCAGGACCATTTCCTTTTAATGTCTCTATAGCTTCAATTACTTCATTGGCATTTCCCACAGCACATCCTAACGGCTGATCCATGTTACTAATAACTGCAACAATTTTTCTTCCAAAACCTTTACCTATTTTTAGCATAGTTTGAGCTAATTCTTCCGCTTCTGGAAGAGTTTTCATAAAAGCTCCATTTCCTACTTTTACATCTAAAATTATAGCGTCTGAATATATAGCAAGTTTTTTACTCATTATACTGCTGGCTATAAGAGGAATACTAGATACAGTTCCTGTTACATCTCTTAATGAATAAAGTTTCTTATCTAATGGAACTATTTTATCACTATAACCCATTAGTCCAATTCCTGTTTCATTAGCTATCTTTATTAATTCATCTCTTGTATTTGAAAATTCAAATCCTTTTATTGATTCAAACTTATCAATAGTTCCTCCTGTATGACCTAAACCTTTACCAGATAACTTAGTACTTCCCATTCCTAATGCTGATAGTATTGGCTCTAGTGCAATTGTTACCTTATCTCCAACACCTCCAGTACTATGTTTATCTACTAAAAATTTATTTAACCCATCAAAATTTATTATATCTCCTGAATCTCTCATCTCTTTAGTAAACTCAAGAAGTTCAGCATCACTCATTCCATTAAAGTACACTGCCATTAAAAATGCAGCTATTTGATAATCTGGTACATTTCCATCTAAATAATTTGATAATAAAAATGAAATTTCCTCAGTACTTAGTTCTTTGTTGTCTCTCTTTCGTTCAATAATATCTACTGCTCTCACAAAATCACCTCTCTCTATAAAATCACTGCTTTATTATATTATACATTATTTCTACTTGTTATAAAAGTACTCTTATACTAATTTTCTTATTTCTTCTACTGTTTCTCATAAGCCTGTCCTGATGATGACGGCGCTTTTGCTTTTCCTACAAATCCTACTAGTGCTAATAATGTCAATATATATGGTATCATTGCTAAAAACTGCTGTGGAAATGCTG
>JAGOZX010000132.1 GCA_018058425.1 Sebaldella sp. | reverse complement strand
TTTTCTTATAATTAAATTTTTCACCTTCAAAATACAAATTTCCCTTTTCAGGCTTGTGTAATCCATTCATAATCAGAAACAAAGTAGATTTCCCAGAGCCATTTTCTCTTAAAAAAACTATTTTTTTCCCTTTTTCAATTTTAAGACTTATGTCCTTTATAATCTCATTTCCTTTTTCATAAGAAAATGTTACATTTTCTAATCTAAGCATGTCTAATCACCAAAAATAAATTTATTAATAAAATGAATATTATAAAAATGAATTCCTTCCCTACTTTGTTATACTTTTTTTGATAAAATATAAATTCACTACCCAATCTTGCTTCTACTGCCTTTACTGAGTTTGCACTGTAATAAAATGATTTTTTCATTATCGAAACTAGTAAAATAGGGAAAGATACTTTACTTACTTTATAATTTCTATATCCTGACCTACTTTTTTGAGCTGTTAATATTTTATCCTTATTATCAAATAATATAAAAATATATCTATAAATTAATAAGAATAACTCTCTAAAAATCGTTGGAAATCTTAATTTAGCAAAAACATAGTCAAAATCTATCATAGGGGTGGAACACACCAAAAAATATACTACAGAAAGTGATGAAAATGCTCTTAGTAAAAATACAGATACATCACTTCCTATTAATACCAATGAAATTATTGTTGTAAGAATAAAAAAACTTGGAATTATATATAATTTTATCAAATTTGATATATGAACTTTCATAATAAATAAAATAATAAAGTTAAATATCAAAAAATTTAAAATAAAAATTAGTTTATCAGTTGTGCTTAATAAAAAAATTAAGACCACTATTGATAAAAAAAACTTTTCAATTGGATTTATATTTTTAAGAGAGCTGCTGTTAGCAATTTTATCAATCAGCATTTTTACTTTTCCCTTTGAAGTACCCCAAGACATATCCCATTACACCCGCACCAATTGCTGCCTGTAATGCAAATAATAGACTCTCAGTTTCTCCTCCAGGAAGTGTGATAATACTACTAGCCCAAGGTTCATAATCAGGATTTATCTCGCCGATTAGCTCTTCAGCCTTTCCATCAGCTCCTCCAAACTCTGAATTCTTAATTGTTAATAATGGTATTACTCCTATTAACACAGCTACACATACTAATAAAATATTTTTTTTAAATATACTCATTATGCAACCACCTCTTTTTTCACATTATATTTCGACAGTAAATTTATTACTACAACTGTTAATAATCCTTCTATTATAGCTAAAGGTATTTGAGTAACTGCAAAAACCATACCAAATTTTAGAAAAGAGGCCATTATTCCTCCATCTACTGATGGATTAGCAAGAGCTAGCTGGAAAGAAGTCACTACATATGTACTTAAATTTCCTAGTGAAGCGGCTAAAAAGACTGCTGCTGTTTTATTTTTACTTTTTATAGCTCTATAAATACTATATGATACTAAAGGTCCCACTATAGCCATAGAAAAAGCATTTGCTCCAAGTGTTGTAAATCCTCCGTGAGCTAATAAACCAGCTTGAAAAATTAAAACTATAGTACCTAATATACAAGTAACAAATGGTCCAAATAAAATTGCTGATAACCCCACTCCAGTGGGATGTGATGAGCTTCCTGTCACAGAAGGGATTTTTAATGCTGATAATACAAATATAAATGCACCTGCTAATGCTAAAGTCAACTTCTCTTCTACACTTCCACTAGCTGCTTTTTTAAGTCTTATTATTCCTAAAATCCAGAAAGGAATACATAAAGCAAACCAAAAAGATGCCCATTCTATAGGTAAAAAACCTTCCATAATATGCATAGGATAAGTGTTTACTGATAATGCTAAAAAACTAAAAAGTGCTATATATGATATTCTCTTGTTCATTTTCTCCTCCTCTTAATTTTATTTTTATTGATTTACTATAATACTTCATTAATTCTTTCTATTAAAACATCTGTTAATATTGGATCTGCACCAAGTGGTTTTCCAAAAGTAAACTTAACATTTGGATATTTTTCTCTAAATTCATTTAACTTTTCAGGAATATCTTTTCTTATATGCATTCCCTCAAATAAAAAAAATGGCACAACAACAATTTCACTTAATCCATTATTTTCTTCTACTATTTGATCAATAGTATCATCCATAATCGGTTCTGCTAATTCCATGTTAGTACCATACACCTTTGTATTAGGCATTTTTCCCGCTGTAATATCCACTATTTTTTTAAAATCCTCTTGTGACTTTAAAGACCTGCTTCCATGTCCTACGATCATAATTACTTTCACTTACATCATCTCCTCTTAATCTTATATTGTAATTTCTGTAAAAAAAAATCAGCTAGAAGCTGAATTCAATATACAACGCTAAGAAATAAAAGATCACTATATATAACAAACTAAAAAATTGCTACTACATAGAAATCTAAATCTCCATTGATTTATATCTCTCTTTGGTATACTAAACTTTCCCTTCCCAGAAAATTTAAATAAATAATTATAGGTAAGTCTCCTGACTAACTTCATCCTACTCACGTCCTTCCCAGATAAATCCAGTGGTTTTACGCTTTCGTCAGTTTCACAGTAGTGGGGGCTGTATCGGATTCTAACCGATTTCCTTATTAAGTTTTTTATTACACCTAAAATTAACATTATTTACTAAATTATACCATGAAAGATTATTTTGTCAAACTGCTTTTTTTCATTTTAGTTGTGAGTCTTATGTATAGTATTGAAAGTAGACCGCTATTATAAAACTAGAAATATCTTTATATAATTATTACTTTAATTTTTTTCTTTTAATTATTTGGGACAAAATCTATTCTTCTGTACAAATAAAAAAATATCTGATAATATAAAAATATCTAAATAATTATGAGGTGCTGATTTTGATAAAACAATTTATTCTTTTAACACAATTTATGACAAGAATTCCAATTCCAATAAAAATCAATTATAGTGAGAAAGATTTTGGAAAATCCATTAAATACTTTCCAATATTAGGTTTAATAATAGGATTAATCTTATATCTTGTATACTTTACAGTTTCTAAGTTTACAGATAATAAATTTCTTATTGCAATTTTTCTTGTTATTACTGAAACCATTATTACTGGGGGAATCCATCTTGATGGATTAGCTGATACCTTTGATGGGATTTTCAGCTATAGGCCTAAGGAACGAATTTTAGAAATTATGAAAGACTCAAGAATTGGGACAAATGGTGCTATTGTATTAATAGTATACTTTTTATTAAAGAGTGCTCTTCTTTCAGAAGTAGAACTAAAATATATTATTCTTATGCCTGTTATTTCACGAATTGCCACTGTAACTAATGCAGGTCTAGGGACTTATGCAAGAAAAACAGGAATGAGTAACGCTATTATGGACTATAATAAAAAGTCTGATATTCTTATTTCTTTGATATTTACGCTAATAACAAGCTTTTTATTTGCAGGAGTAAAGGGGATTATCGTTACTTTTATATGTTTTCTTTTCATTTTATATTTCATGCATTATATAACAAAGAAAATAGATGGTGTAACTGGGGATACTATGGGAGCAAGTCTTGAATTAACCAGTATTTTAGCTCTAATTTTAGGAGTGATTTTGAAATGAAAAAAAATACTAATATTATATTTATAAGACACGGTGTTACAGATTTAAATGCTCAAAATATATACTTTGGGCATCTTGATCCACCTTTAAATAAGCATGGAATTGAGCAAATTAATAATATTAAAAAAATTCTTTTAAATGAAAAAGTTGATCTTTTTTATTCGAGTGATTTAAAAAGATGCGTTGAGTCAGCTGAAATAATAAATGAAGTTTATAAATTAAACATAGTTAAGGATAAAAAATTTCGTGAATTAAATTTTGGAATATTTGAAGGAAAATCATATAAAGAAATCACAGAGGAGTTTCCTCTTGAGTCAAAGATGTTTTTTAAAAACTGGAAAGAGTATAAAATACCTAATGGTGAAAGTTTAGAGGAGCATTTGACTAGATCAATTAATAAAATCGAAGAGATAAAAAATGAAAATATGGGAAAAAATATAATAATTACAGCTCATTCTGGAACTATAAGATCTATTATTACACATTATTTGTATAATAGTTTGGATGGTTATTGGAAGTTTAAATTTGATAATGGTTCGGCTACAAAGCTATGTTTCACTGAAGATAATTTTGTATATTTAGAGTATTTGAATAGGATATGATTTATGGGTGGTGAAAAACTGGGGGTTTGATTCATTTTCTGTGTATGTGTAAAATTTCTTATACTATAAATAATAGCTGGCAGATACAGATTCTCACGTCGTAAACTCCTCAGAATGACAAAATTTAAGCGAAACCATTGGAACCCCTCTACAAACTAAAGTTTACAACATAACCCTACAATCTGTCATCCTGAGAAGCGTAGCGCCGTGAGGATCTATACCGTCTAAAACTATTAACTCCTAACAGCAAAAAAACTACATCTCCCCTTCATCATCTTCCTTTTTCTTAGTAATTTCAATAATCATCTTCATCTTTTTCATAACATGCTCATAACCTTCACCCTTAATATGTGGCAAAGTACAATCAACACAAGATTTCACTCCATTTTTTGTATATTTAAAATTACCACCACATTTTTCTCCTAACATATATAAAGGACAATAACAAAATAAACAATTAAACTCTTCATTTTCCTTTAGTTTATGACATGGGTAATATTCACATTTTTTATTTTGAAAAAACTTATAATTTTCAGACATAAAAACCATTCCTTTAATAATTTTTCTATTTCTTAATATTTTCTTTCATACTATTTATATCATCTTGCAGAGCTTCCAGCAAGTCTATTTGAATATTTTGAATTTCCACTATTCTATTCCACTGCTCTGTTATCATATGGTCTAACTTATCATGTAAAATTTTTATTTCTATTTCAGATTTTAAATTAACCTGATAGTCTCCTTCTGATCTTATTCTATCTTTTTCTTCTTGTCTATTCTGACTCATCATAATAATTGGCGCTTGAATAGCAGCAATACACGAAAGAAGCAAGTTTAAAAGAATGAAAGGATAGGGATCAAATGGCTTTTTCAATAAAAAAGCTGTATTAATAGTTATCCAAATAATTATCACAATTGTAAATATCGATATAAAGTACCAGCTTCCACCAAATCTTGCCACACTATCAGCAACTTTTTGACCTAAAATTTTCTGCTTAGAATATTCAATATTTGCATTTTCAGATATTATTTCCTTATTTAATATACTATCTAAAACTTCTTTTTCTGACTCAGCATAATTTCTCTCATCTTTTAATAATTTTTCTATATATTCTTTTCTATACTTTTTTAAATCTGAATTACAAATAAAACCATCATCTGACCAATTTGGATGCTCTTCTTTTATCAATGATAAAACTTCATCATAAATACTTGATGCATGTACACCTTCATAATTTTCAAACTCTTTTTTACAAACTTCGCAAATTTCCTTTTCCTCAAGTTTTTCCACACTTTCACCTCATCAAAAATGATATCTTTTATTATAACACAAATTTTATATATTTAAAATTTAAATAGAGTATAAGTATGTTTATTTTAAAAAACTTGAATTGTCAAATTAAGTGCACCACTTTAATAAACAAACTATAAATATGATTGTAGTATTTCTAGTGGTGTATTGTAATTTAAGCACTTTCTTGGTCTTGTATTTAATTCTAATAATACTT
>JAGOZX010000063.1 GCA_018058425.1 Sebaldella sp. | reverse complement strand
AGTCAAAGCTTCAAGGAGTCTACGACATACCTCTACCTAATTAATTTAATTATACAATATTTGTATAAAGACAGCTAATAAAGGATTATAGGTTGCCTTATTAACCTAAATATATTATACAAGGAGTTTCTATGAAAACTTTTGAAAAAAAATTAGATGATTACGCTAAATTAATAATTAAAATAGGACTTAATGTACAAAAAGGTCAAGACCTTATTATTACAGCCCCTATATCAGCAATTGAGTTTATCCGAATGATAACTAAGGAAGCTTACCTTTACGGAGCCAAAGAAATATACTACAGATGGTATGATGACGAATTATCTTTAATTCGTTACACAAATGCCCCAGATTCAGCTTTTGATTCTTTTCCATCTTGGGTATCAGATGGGTATACTAAAGTTGCCAAGGAGGGAGCTGCTATACTTTCTGTCTTTGTTTCTGACCCTGAGTTGCTGAAAGATGTAAATCCAGATAAAATAAAGAGAGATACTATAACAAAATCAAATGCTTTTAAAGAATATAAAGATCACATTATGAATGGATCTAATAATTGGTGTGTTGTTTCTGTTCCAAGCCTTCCTTGGGCTAAAAGTATATTTAAAGATGGAACTTCTGAAGAAAAAATTGAAAAACTTTGGAATACAATTTTTGAAATAAATAGAATTAATTTTGATGATCCTATAAAAGCATGGAATGATCATTTTAATAAACTAGAAAACTTTAAAATTTGCTTGAATAAAAAACAGTTTACTAAGCTTCATTATAAAGGGAGTGATACTGATTTAACTGTAGAATTACCAAAAGGACATATCTGGCAAGGTGGAAATGAGAAAACTAATTCTGGTTTAGTATTTGCAGCAAATATTCCTACTGAGGAAGTATTTTCTATGCCACATAAATATGGTGTTAATGGTGTACTTAGTAGTACAATGCCTTTAGAGTATAATGGAACTATTATAGATAATTTTAAATTTCACTTTGAAAATGGTAAAGTTATAAATTTTGAAGCTGATAAAGGTTATGAAACTTTAAAAAACCTACTTGATAGTGATGAAAATTCAAGATATCTTGGTGAAGTAGCAATTGTTCCTATTTCTTCTCCAATTTATAAAACTGGACTCGTATTTTACAATACTCTTTATGATGAAAATGCTAGCTGTCATTTTGCACTTGGAAGTGCTTATCCTAATTGTATAAAAAATGGAGAGACAATGTCAGCTAAAGAACGAGATGAAAATGGTGTCAATGAAAGTATTATCCATGTAGACTTTATGATTGGAAATGATAAACTTAATATTGATGGAGAAACAGAAACAGGGAAGCTAATTCCTATATTTAGAAATGGTGAATGGGTAATATAAATAAATTCTCATTATAAAAAGCAAGGTCTAAAACCTTGCTTTTCTAAAGTACCATATATTAATCTAAATAATTTTCTGGGAATAAAATTCTTTCTACTCCTTCAATTATGATATGTAATATCATCATATGAACTTCTTGTACTCTATCAGAAGTTTTAGCTTGAATTATAAATTCGTAATCACATACTCCTTTTAATTTTCCACCATCTTTACCTAATAAAGAAACAGTTTTTAATCCTCTTTCTTTAGCAGCCTTAACTGCTTCTATAATATTAGCAGAATTTCCAGAAGTTGATAATCCAAAAAAGAAATCTCCTTCTTGACCAAAAGCTTCTACTCCTTTAGAAAATATAGCATCAAATCCATAGTCATTCCCTACACATGTAATATGTGAAGAATCAGAAATACTTAATGATGGTAATGCTTTTCTATCTTTTCTAAATCTTCCAGTAAATTCTTCAGCAAAGTGCATTGCGTCACAGTTACTTCCGCCATTTCCAGCAATTAGTGATTTTTTGCCATTTTTATAAGCATCTGCAAGTTCTTCAGCAATTTTTCCAATTGTTTGAAAGTTTTTTTCATCCTTTATAAAGTCCCCTAATACTACATAAGCATCTAGAAATGCTTGTTTTAAAATTTGATCCATCTTTCCTCCTATTTTTTAATATCTCCCATAATTTCATAATTTTTCAAAAACTCAACAAATTTATTTATTCCTTCTTTATCTTCATTTTCTCTAATTAAAACTATTTGGAATCTATCTTCTGATTTTTCAAAACTATGTATTGTTTTTAGAATTCCTTTTTCTACCTCTTCATATACACTATAATATGGTAAAATGGCGAATCCTAGACCTTGTTTAAGAAGGTTTTTCATTGTTTCAATACTTCCATTTACTGCTATTCTTTTCTCTAAGTTAAATCCTATTATCTTTTCAAAGAAATCTAAATACTTAGTTGTTAATAAAGTGTCTCTTTTTAAAAGCGGTATATCTTTTAATTCCTCAAAAGATTCTACTTCAGTCGAAGTTACCACTACAAATGGATATTCATCTGTTTCTATTACCTTTATTTCTTTATCTTCAATAAAATATTCTTCCATAAGAGCTATATCAACTGTACCCTCTTTCAGATGTTTTACTAACGATTCTTTATTTTTTATGTATAGATCAAACTCTATTTCAGGGAATTTTTTTCTGAATTCTATCATAATTCTTGGTAATATAGGCTCTCCTATATTATGAGTCGCTCCAATAGAAATTTTACCTTTCTTATACTGGAGTATCTTTTTCATTTCATTTTCCATTCTAGAAATTCTTTCAAAAACATCTTGTGACATTTTAAATAACTCTTTTCCAGCAAAAGTTAATTTAAAATTTTTAGAATTTCTTTCTATTAATTGTAGCCCTAATGTATGTTCCAGTTTTTTTATTTGTATCGATACAGCTGACTGACTAATATATAGTTTTTTTGCAGCTTTGGTAAAACTTTTCTCATTACAAGCTTCAAAGAATATTTTTAAATGGTGTATATCCATAACACTCTCCTAATCATTTACAATTTATATTTAATTATATATCAATTTCAAGCATTTGTCCAGTAAGTTATTTTTCATAAATGCATTCTTTTTTGGAGTTCATCTTTATATTCTTTATAAAATCGTTTAAACATTATTCCAAAAATTATTAATGGAATTGAAGCCAGTAAAGACCAAGAAATTCTTTTGCTCACAATTACCTCTATTGAAATTATAAATAAACCAACCAAAATAAGAAAATAATTAAATAAAGTTACCTTTGACTTTTTCTTCTTTTTTATTCCAGAGAAGATCATTCCCAGTATGAAAAAAGCTAGTACTATTGGGATACCTATGTTTAATGACCATGTTATTTTTTGATCATAAAGATCAATTATTAATAAAAAAACTGATAAACTTAAAAGACTCAAACAAAGATTTTTCTTTAATTTCCATTCATTTGTTAACATAAAAATAAAAATATCTAATAGTATAATAGATGGGATTGTAAAATATCCCCATGTTAACTTTCCATTTATAATAATATTTCCCACTGCTATTTCTAATATAGAAATCAACGATATCATAAACATTACAAAATAAACATTACTCTTTATTTTTTTCTTATTTAGCTTATAGATATTTATTCTGACTTCTGGATACTCACTGTCATATTCCTTGTCTTGCTCTGCATCTTCATATAAAACCTTTGTTCTACAAAGCGGACAACTTTCTCTTCCTTTTTCTAGTTCTACACCACATTTTACACAATACATTTTTACTCCTAATAATTACTAACGATTTTTGAAACAATTCCACTTTTTCTTAGGTACCTGAAATAGGCCTTTTCTAATTCATTATTAGAACTCAAATTTCCAAATGTTAAATATACTTTATCTTTAAATCCTATCATTCCTATTTTTACCTTACATCTCCTACTTGGCGGTGGAATAAATTCTATTTTTTCTATATATTCTAAATACTTCTCATCTATTTGAAAATTTCCTAAATTAGAAAATCCAGAAGTATAACCTCTCTCACCATAATAATCAAAAATAAAAGGAATCAGTATTCGTTTTACTATATATGGAACTAATACTATAAACTTATTTTGGCTTGGTTTCATAGCCTTATATATACTTTTATAAAATTCTTTTTTAGTTATTTTTAAATCAAAGTATGTATTCACATATTTTATTATTTCTTGGAGTGAATACTCTCCCAGTGTAGGATCTATATTGGGAGTTATATTAATAAAAAAGTTTCGATTAGTTTCATCCTCGAATAACTTCCTCAAATCTACTGGAACTCCTATAACTATACTATCTTTAGACATTTTAAAATTATCAATTATTACTTTAAAATATACACTTAATAAATATTTTCCTATAGTAGTATTATTCTCTCTTGCAACTGATTTTACAAGATCCAAGTCCATTTCTCCAGTTGTAACAAAATAATATCCCTTTTCTCTTGTTTTATATGGAAGATGAAAGGCTTTTTTTATTGTTATTTCTTCACTTACTTTTTTTAAATACTTTTCATAAAGATTATCATAGCCTAATTTTTTATTATCTATATTATCACAATGAAGTCCATACTTTAAATTTAGGTATTCCTTTATTAAGTCTCTTAAAAAGTCTAGTGTTCCTATACCATCACTTAAAAAGTGTGCTATTTCCACAGATATTTTATTTTTGTAATATAATATTCTTAACGGGGTATTCTTTTTTACATATGTACATGGATATGTTACTTCTCTTGATACTGAAAACCTTTCAGTTTTTTGCTGCAAATAATTCCAAAATACTCCTTTTTTTAGTTCAACATTAAAAAAATCATATTTAACAAGTAAATTATCTGCTGCTTTATTTAAAATTGACACTTCTATTTTTTCATTTAAAACTGCTGAGAGCCTAAAACAAGTGGTACGTCCTTCACTTATTATAGAAGAATATGTTTTAGCAAAAGCATCTAATTTATACCATTTTTTCATTACTTCTCACTTAATTTAATAGATTTTTCAGTACATTTAGTAACTGCTTCAATTAGAGTAGATCTAAAGGCCCCTTTTTCCAGTACTGCAACTGCTTCAATTGTAGTTCCTCCAGGTGAACAAACCTCATCTTTTAATACTCCTGGATGCTTATTTAATTTTTTTATCATATGCGCTGATCCTGCTACTGCTTCTGATAAAATCTTATATGCCTTATCTCTTGGCATCCCATTTAGTACTGCTCCATCTGCAAGAGCTTCTATAAATATATCAACTAAAGCAGGCATTGACCCACTTATTGCTGAAAAAACATGCATTAGTTTCTCATCTATTTCTTCTACCCCGCCAAAACTACTTAATAATTTTATCACAGTGTCCTTTTCTTCATTTGTAATATTTTTATTAAATACTATACCTGTCATTCCCTCTAAAACTTGAGCTGGAGTATTTGGCATTGTTCTTATTATTTTTTTATTACTTCCTATTATTTTTTCTGCTCTTTCTATTGAGAAACCAGCAGCTATAGTTAAAATGATTTTATTATTATCGATACTATTTTTAATTTTTTCTAAAATTATGTCGTATATGTTTGGTTTCACTGCTAATATTATCAAATCGCTACTTTTAACTGCTTCATTTTCATCAGTTGTTGTATTCACTTTAAATTCATCCGCTAATATCTCAAGCTTCTTAGAATCGATATCAAAAACAAATATATCTTCACTTTTCACATTTTTTGAACTAATAAAGCCTTCAATTATAGCTTTCCCCATATTTCCAGTTCCAATAAAACCTATCTTCACTATATCACTCCATTTCTATCATTTTTCAGATACTCTTCTAATGCTAAAGATAACTGATCTGGACATGATGTGTTTCTATCGCCGCATGGTATACCTTTTAGCCTTTTTAATGCTTCATATATGTTCATTCCTACAATTAATTTTGCCATGCCTACTGCACTCCCGGGACAACCTCCAGTTATTTCTACATTTTTAATTATATCCCCATCTATTATCATTTCCATTTTTTGCGCACAGACTTGTTCTGGTATGTATGTAAACATTATTCCTCCTAAAGTTAAATATTACAATTTCAATTCTACTTCTAGTATTAATTTTAACCTATTATCAAAGTATGTGCAAGTTAAATTGTAAAATCTTGTTTTAAAAATGCTTACCTTATAGCTGAGTTTCCCAGCTTATATTATTTTATACTTTAGTTTTAGCAATTAAAACTTATTTCTCCTTTTTTCTCTAATAAAATTATATTCCTAAAATTTTCTAGTCTTACTTATTACATATTTAGTTCTTGACCTTTTAGACCTTATGAATTATAATTTTTATATACAATAATTTTTGGAAAGGATGATGTAAATGAAAATAATTTTAATTGGTGCAACAGGTTTTGTTGGTTCCCATATTTTAACAGAGGCTCTAAATAGAGGACATGAAGTTCACGCCATCGTACGTGACTTAAATAAACTTCAAGTAAAAAATCCAAACTTATCACTAATAAAAACTGATATAATGGAAGAAAATGAATTACAAGATGTATTTAATGCAGGTTATGATGCTGTTATTAGTGCTTACAATTCTGGATGGAAAAATCCAGATATTTATGAAGACTTTACTATAGCCTATGCATCTCTTATAAATGCTCTAAAAGCTTCCGCTATAAAAAGATTTATTCTAATAGGTGGTGCTGGAAGCCTTGAAATTGATGGTAAAAAATTAATTGATGATCCTAATTTTCCAAAAGAGATATATAAAGGAGCAAAAGCTGCGAGTGATCTGTTAGATGTTCTTCGTAAAGAAAATACTTTAGACTGGACCTTTGTTAGTCCTGCTATAAACTTAATTGAGGGAACACGTACTGGTGTTTTTAAACTGGGAAAAGATTCTCCTGTTTTTAATGATAATGCTGAATCAAAAATTTCGGTACAAGATTTAGCTGTTGCTGTAATAGATGAATTAGAAAATCCTAAACATATCAAAGAAAGATTTACTTTAGGCAGCTAATAAATATAATTCTAATATTTTTCAAACTTTAAAAAAACTGTCATAAAATTAGTGACAGTTTTTTTAAAGTTTCACCCCTTATATTTAAAGGCTAGTATCTCCTTTAAATAAAATTTTATTTTCACTTCCCTTGACATTAAAGTTAGGTATAATGTTATACTCAATCATAAATATATTTATAATACTATAGAAAGAGGTGAGTTTATGAAAACTTTTTCCCTTGCAACAGTTGCAAAAATAATCGGAATTTCTAAATCTACACTTCGTTACTACGATAAATTAGACTTATTAATTCCTAAAAGAGCAGATAATCAATATCGTTTTTATAATGAACAGGATCTTATATATCTAAAATATATCCAAGTTTTAAAACATAATGGTTGCTCTTTAACTGAAATCCGAGAATTATTATCTTTATACGAATTAGAGATAAATGATCATTGTATTGAAATATTGAATTCATTTATCTCCAATAAAAGACAAAAAGTTAATAAAGAGATAAAACAATTAGAACTAACATTAAATTTTTTAGATGAAGCAGAAAAATTTATTGGAACTAGAACAAATAGTATGGATTTATTAATTTCAGAAATATTTGAAACTATAAAAGATGGAGATGATTAATTATGACAGATGTAGTACTCATTAACGGCAATACAAAAAAAGAAAGCATTGGTAAAACTTTAGCAAACGAATATATTAATAAGTTAAAAAATGAAAATTTAAATATTAAAACCTATGATGTAAGTGAATTTGAGTTTCATAGAGATCTAGATAATGGATATAAAACTCCTCTTTCACCAATAGTCTCAGAAATTCAAAATAAAATGGCAGAAGCTAAATTATTGGTCTTTATAATTCCAATTTATTGGGGTACATTTCCTGGTAAGTTTAAATCACTTTTTGATCAGTTACTCTGGCCTGATGTTGCATTTAATTTACGTGAAAAAAAATATCTTTGGCGTGGTCCTTGGCGTGGAAAAAGAGTGCGAATAATTTATACTTTAGGTGGAAGTAAATTAACAAATATCTTTTTAAGCCGAAATACTGGAATAACTTCTTTAAAAGTAAGTTTGAATATTACTGGAATTTTTTCTATAAAAAAAACTGCCATTGAAAATCTTGATGTTTCCAAAAAAAGAGTTAAAATAGATTACTTCAAAAAAATTTTTAATGCTGCACAAAAAGATATAAAATTTTTAAAATAAATATTTCTGAATTAGTAAGAGAATTAGTAAAGTACTTAAATATTTAACTTGCCATTTTTATTTCATTGTTCTATACTTTATTATATGGACTTATAAGAGATAAAATTATAAGAAAGTGTAAAATGTAAAATGGAGGTATAATATGAAAGACAAGTTTCTAAGAACTATTCTAAAACTTCAGACTGATGAAATTACAGGAAGAAAAATTTACCAAGTTATAGCTAAAAGTATCAAAGACCCTAATAAAAAAGCATCTCTTTTAGAAATAGCTGACGAAGAAAAAAAACATTATAATATTTATAAAGGTTATACGAATCAAGATGTATCTTATAAAAAAGGAAAAGTTTTTATTTATTTTCTATTATCTAAATTATTTGGATATACATTTACTATAAAACTTTTAGAACATGAAGAAGATCGTGGCTTAGCTGTACTTTATAATTCTAAAATCTCTGATAAAGTACTTGATACCAAAGAAATCAGAGAGCAGGAAGAAGAACATGAAGATATACTAATTGGAATGCTTGATGAAGATCGAGTTCAGTACATCAGTTCCATAATCTTAGGCTTAAATGATGCTTTAGTAGAAATCTCTGGAAGTCTTGCTGGTTTTACCTTTGCTATGCAGAACACCAAAATTACAGCTTTGGCTGGGTTTATTACTGGAATTTCCGCTACCTTATCTATGGCTTTTTCCCAATATCTAGCTGAAAAATCTGGTGGTAATAAAAATTATTTAAAGTCTAGTTTATATACTGGTATTTCGTACTTTTTCACTGTTCTATTGTTGATTTCACCATATTTATTTTTTCCTAAAAACATGTATATTCCTGCGCTTATAATCACACTATTAATTGTTGTTATCATAATATCTATATTTACTTTTTATATTTCTATTATTAAAAAAGTTAGCTTTAAGAAAAGATTTTTTGAAATGTTAAGTATTAGTATGGGAGTTTCACTTTTTTCCTTTATCCTTGGAATTGTTGCAAAAAAATTTTTAGGAATAGAAGTATAGAATCATAAAAATACAGATGTTTAAGAAATTATTAAAACATCTGTATTTTTTTATTCACTAAAATTTTTTACTAATAATAATGCACTAAGTAGTTTTATATCATTATCTTCTTTTAACTTCCATTCAGTATCCTGCATAGTATAAGTTATTTTAAACTTTTTCTTACTAGGTGAGTACATTCTCATATATCTCGAAAAGTCTCCAATAAATTTTTCAGGTTTAACTATTTGCTGACTAGTACTACTTATAATATTTGTTTCTAATGGATTTAAAATATCCTTACCTTCTAAATTAATAGTTAATTCAATTTCACCATTTTTATTAGTTTTAATATCTTTAACCTCTATTTTAAAACCACTAAAATTCGTTTCCAGTACAGATGCCATTTTACTATCAATTTCACTTTTATCCATATCAGTTTCAAACATCTTTCCTTTTTGTCCCATTATTCCATACATTTGTGCAATTCCAGTTTCTACATATTCGTTCTTAAATTCATCACTTTTCACATATGAATTAAAAAGATCCTCTACTGATTTTTCTTCTGGTGAAGAAGCACTAAATGTTAATCCCATCATAAACATAAATAATAAAATAATCTTATTTATCATTTTACCTCCTTAAATTCCAATATTTATTGATCAAAACTTTTTAAATATTTTACATCCTCTTTCTAGGTACTGTTTTGATTTTTTATCAAGCATTAGTCCTATATCATCACCCTCTGTCGCACTGTTTACTGAACGTCTTCTTGACTCAATGGCCAAAACCTTTTCTTCAATTACTTCTCCTGCATTTGTTTCTATGTATACTACATCTCCCTTTTTTACTTCACCTTTTATAATTTTCCCAATAGAGACAGCACCTCTTCCAGTTATTGAAAAACAGTCCTCCACTTTTAAATAAAATGAGTATGCACTTAATGAAACATCTGTATTTTTTACAATATTTTTATCTCTTGATTTAAATTCTGAATTTCTTTCATTTTTTGAAAAATCATCTTTGTTATCTTTATTTTCTGACATTCTATTTTTTACACTTAATATTAATACTATTATTATAATTACTAGTAACACTAAAATTGTTATCGTTATAATATTCATTATTTCCCCCTAAGATTTGATTCTATTTATAATAAATCTTCTACAGTTTTGTTATAATACTTTATAAATACCATAGCATTCATAAATTTTAAGAAATTTTTATCATCTAAAATCCATTTATCATTTTCAAGTTTATAAGTTAATTTCACATTTACATTAGCCTCTTTAAAAGAATTCAAATCCTTCATTACATCATTAAAGTAATCAACCTGATCTATATTTTCTTTTTCTGTGCTCATATCCTGAATATTTAAAACCATTGGAAAAAGAAAGTTCTTTCCTTCTATATTCACTATTAATTCAATATTATCAGCTTTCCATTTTATCCCAGTTATCTTTACAGCTATGTTATCAAAATTTTTACTAAACTGGCTTCCTACTAAATTTCTTAAAGAGCCATTTGATTGTGCTGAAACTATTTTTTTATCACTTAATCTTAAGATTTTAGATAGTTCAGAAGTATTAGCTAAAATATAAGCTTCTCTCATTTGACTACTTTTTACAAAACTATTAAAAGATTCTCTGATCACAGTTTTATCAACTTCTGAATGATTTAGTTCTAAATTATGAAATAAAATAACTTTATCTTCGCTTTTTATTATTAATTCTGCTCTATTATTGATTATCCAATCTGATGCTGATGTTAACTCTTTTAATGACCTGTCACTTACCCCTGAATATGCACCGACTACCAAAACTAAAAATAAACATATTCCCTTTATAAACTTTTTCATTCTTAATGTTTCTCCTTCTTTAAAATATTATTTTCTAAACTGCCCATTTCCTCTAACTAAATATTTAATTGTAGTAAGCTCTCTTATTCCCATAGGCCCTCTTGCGTGAAGTTTTTGTGTACTTATTCCTATCTCTCCACCATAACCAAATTCTCCTCCATCAGTAAACCTAGTAGAAGTATTAACATATACAACGGCAGAGTCCACTTCATTTAAAAACTTTTCAGCATTTTCAAAATTTTCTGTTAGTATAGATTCTGAATGTTGTGTACTGTATTTATCAATGTGTTTAATAGCTTCACCTATATCTTTCACTATTTTTATTGATAATATTAACTCTAAATATTCAGTTCCCCAGTCCTCATCTGTTGCCATTTTTACTTCTACTCCACTATTTTTTATTATATCATAAGCTGCTTTATCTGCTCTCAGCTCTACTTTATCATTTACTAATACTTTACTTAATTTTGGTAACAGACTTTCAGCAGCCTTTTCATTTACCAATAATGTCTCTAATGTATTACATGTACTGCATCTTTGAATTTTTGCATTCTCTATTATTGGTATTGCTTTTTCAATATTTACACTTTCATCTGCATAAATATGACATAATCCAGCTCCTGTCTCTATAACAGGTACTGTAGCATTTTCAATAATAAATTTTTTAAGACCCTTTCCACCTCTTGGAATTATAACATCTATATATTTATTTAGCTTTATAAAATCACCTACTACTTCTCTATCTGTGTTTTCTATAAGCTGAACTGCTCCATCTGGAAGACCAAACTTTTTCCCCTCTTCAATAAATATATTTTTTAATATTTTATTTGAATTAATTGCATCTGTTCCACCTCTTAAAATTATGGCATTTGATGATTTTAGTGCAAGACCTGCAGAATCAATAGTAACATTTGGTCTAGACTCAAAGATCATTCCCACAACACCTAATGGAACTCTCTGCTTTATAATTTGCATTCCATCTGGATGTTTCCATCCATCTAATACTTCTCCAATTGGATCCTTAAAATTCGCTATTTCTACGAGGCTCTCAGCCATTCCTTCTATTCTAGAATCTGTTAATTCCAGTCTATCAAGTAAAGCACTACTAATACCCTTAGCTTTTCCATCTTCTAGATCTTTTTTATTTTCCGATTTTATTAATTCTTTTTTTTCTAATAAAGCTTTCGAGACACCAAGTAATATATTATTTTTAGAGTTTGTATCTAAATTAATTAATTTTTTTGAAGCTTCCTTAGCTTTTTTTCCTAATTCTAAAATATATTCATTCATATTTTTTCCTCCTAAAGTATAGTTAAGTTATCTATATGGACTACATCATCATCATACTTATATCCTAGTATATTCTCTATTTCATCACTTTTGTATCCTCTTATTGAATTTATCTCATCTGAAGAATAATTAGATATTCCTTTAGCAATAATAGTTTCTTCAGAATTTAATATCTGAACTATTGTTCCTTTATCAAACTTTCCTTCTATCTTTTTTATACCCACAGGCAGTAAACTATTTCCATTTTTCAATGCTTTCTCAGCACCATTATCTATGTAAATATTACCACTTTTATTTGTACCATATGCGAGCCAGTATTTTTTTGACTTTATCTTTTTATCTTTTCTAACAAAAAGTGTCCCTATCATTTCATAGTTTACTATTTTGCCTATATTTTCTGGTTCCTCTCCACTGGCAATTATTAAATTTGTACCAATTTTAGTAGCCATTTCAGCTGCTATTATTTTAGTATACATTCCTCCAGTTCCAAATTTCGAACCTTCCATTCCTGCCATCTTCTTTATATCTTCATCTACTTTACCTACAAGCCTTATTAATTTAGCATCTTTATTTTTCTGAGGATTTTTATCATATAATCCATCTATATCAGATAGTATTATCAGTAGATCAGCATCTATAAGTCCTGCCACTAATGCTGATAATGTATCATTATCTCCTACTTTTATTTCATCAGCCACCACTGCATCATTTTCATTTACTACAGGGATTATTCCTTTTTTCAACAAATTCAAGCTTACATTTCTTGCATTCAGATATCTTTTTCTATCTGAAAAATCTGCTTTTGTTAATAGAAGTTGTGCTATTATTTTATTATATTCTGAAAATAAATCTTGATATAAATGCGTCAAAGCCACTTGCCCAACTGCTGCTACAGCTTGTTTTTCTGTTAAAGTTTTGGGTCTTTCAGACATACTCAGTGTCCCCATCCCTGCACCTACAGCTCCTGATGTAACCAATACTACTTCATATCCATTATTATTTAATATGCTTATTTCTTTTACTATTCTATTTATTTTTTCTATATTTAAAGATCCATCTTCTTTTGCTAATGTGGAAGTCCCAACCTTTATAACTATTTTTTTTAATGCTCCTAATAATTTTTTTCTCTCCATTTCACACCTCTAAAATTATATATATCACTTATTATATATCTTTTATGACAAAATATCAATTTTAGAATAAAAAAATATTCATTTATAATATTCTTATTTAAATTTTTGCATTATTTAAACTTATTTTTTTAATTTGGATAACAAATTTATATATTACTATTTTTTTAAAAAAGGAGTATAATCTACTTAACTTAGTACTTTAAAATTTATTTGAGGTGATAAAATGGAAAATGGTGTGATGATTCAATATTTTGAATGGAATCTTCCGGCTGATGGAAAGCACTGGAACAGATTAAAAGAAGATGCAAAACGTCTGCGAGAAATTGGTATTAATGCTGTTTGGATTCCACCTGCAAATAAAGGAACATCTAATATAGATGTAGGATATGGAGCTTATGACTTATATGACTTAGGCGAATTTAATCAAAAAGGTACTATTCCAACTAAATATGGTACAAAACAAGAATTAAAAGATGCTATAACTGAGCTGCATAAATATAAAATTTCTGTTTACTTAGATATTGTCATGAATCATAAAGCTGGTGCAGATGATACCGAGAGATTTATGGTTCAAGAAGTTGCCAGTGATGATCGAAATAAGACAATTTCTGATCCGTATGAAATAGAAGGATGGACAAAGTTCATCTTTGCTGGAAGAAATAATAAATATTCAGATTTTAAATGGCACTGGTATCACTTTAATGGAACAGATTATAATAATATAAATAAAAAAAATGCAATTTATAAAATCTTAGGTGAAGGTAAAGAATGGGATAAAGGCGTAGATGATGAAAATGGCAATTATGATTATCTTATGTTTGCTAACATAGACTACGATCATCCTGAAGTAATTTCAGAAATGCAAAAATGGGGTGCCTGGGTTGCCAAAGAGCTAGATCTCGATGGTTTTAGACTAGATGCAATAAAGCATATTAATGATAAGTTTATAGAACATTTTTTGGAATTTGTCAGAAAAAGTCGTGGAGAAAATTTTTATGCTGTAGGTGAGTATTGGAAAGGTGATATAAATTCAATTACTGAATATTTAGCAAATGTTAATTATAAAGCTGATCTATTTGATGTCCCTTTACATTATAACTTTTTTCAAGCTTCGAAAAACGGAAGTGCTTATGACCTAAGAAATATTTTTAATGATTCTCTAGTTGCCAGTAATAAATTTTGTGCTGTAACTTTTGTTGATAATCACGACTCACAATGGGGAAGTGCCCTTGAATCCCAAATAGAGAGCTGGTTTAAGCCTCTTGCCTATGCTCTTATTTTACTTATAAAAGATGGATATCCATGTGTATTTTATGGTGACTATTATGGTGTAAGCGGTAAGGAAAGTCCACATAGATGGGTTATAGAGAAACTACTTTATGCGAGAAAACTATTTGCTTATGGAGAACAAATAAATTATTTTGATGATCCTAATTTAATAGCTATAGTTCGTACAGGAAGTGAAGATATTCCAAATTCTGGTTTAGTTTTACTTATTTCAAACCACTTAGCTGCCAGCAAAAAAATTAATATTGGTAAAGAGCACGCTAATGAAATTTGGATAGAAATAACAGATAATATCAGTGAAGAAATAACTATAAATGAAAATGGAGAAGGAGAGTTCTTGGTTAATGCTGGGAAAGCAACTGTTTGGGTGAAAAAATGATTTTCTCCTCTAAATTAAAAAAACTTATGAAGTTTCAAATAATCATATAAACTAAAAAAAGAGCCTAAGGCTCTTTTTTTATTACACTTGTAAACTCTTTTCTATCTTACCACTTACTAATTCTTCATGTAAATGTTCTTCTCTCATTTGAGATTGATACATCTTGGCATATAAGCCATCTTTTTTTACTAACTCTTCATGAGTTCCTTTTTCTACTATATTTCCTTTATTTAAAACTATAAGCTGATCAGCATGTTTTACTGTAGAAAGTCTATGAGCAATAATAAATGTAGTTCTATTCTGCGATATTACATTTAACGCCTTTTGAATCATTATTTCTGTCTCTGTATCAATATTTGCTGTTGCTTCATCCAATATTAAAATTTCTGGATTATATACCATTACTCTAGCAAAAGCTATAAGCTGACGTTCTCCTACTGAAAAGTTTTTCCCCATATCTGTTACTGGTTCATATATTCCATTAGGCTGTTTATCTACAAAGCTTTGTGCTCCAATTTGTCTCATAATATCTAAGACCTTCTCTTCTGTTACTTCATTATTATCAAAAGTAATATTTGAAAATAATGTTCCACTAAATAAAACTGGATCTTGTAAAACCATTCCTATATGTTCACGATATGATTGTATTGGATAATCTTTTAAAGACTTGCCATCTATTAAAATATCTCCTTTTTGATAATCATAAAATCTTAGTAAGACATTCATAAGAGAACTTTTTCCACTTCCTGTGTGCCCTACTATCCCTATTGTATTTCCTTTTGGAACTTCTAAATTTATATCTTTTAAAACATAGTTTTCATTATCATAAGCAAAACTCATATTTTGAAATTTTACTTCACCTTGTAATTCCACTGATTCCTTACTATATGAAAGTTCACTTGAAGGCACGTTTAAGAATAAATCAAATATTCTTCTTGCCGAAACCATAGCACGTTCAAATCTATTTAATACTCCAAAAAGCCAAAATAATGGAGCAAAGGCACTATCTATATATTGAACAAAAGCAAACACTATTCCAACAGATAAAAGCATAGAACCATTTAAAAATTGTCTTCCAAAATAGACTATAGTTATAGTTATGGCAATCCGTCTAATAGTATGTGCTAATCCATCTGTATAAAACGCAGACAGTACTGCAAATCTTCTCTTATATTCTAAAAATCTATCCGCTAACTTGTCAAATTCTGTTATAGATTCATCTTCATATGTAAATGCCTGTACTATTTCTATTCCATGAAATTGTTCATTCATCATAGCATTCATATTAGATTGTATCTCCCTAGTCTCTTTAAAATTTGCTGATACATATCTTCTGTATAAATAAAGCCAAATAATTATAATAGGTAACACTATTAAAGCGTATGATGCTAATCTTACATTTAGTGCAAACATAGCTATATAAATAAATACTACTTGTACTATTGCTTTTACTATTTCTAATAAGGTATTTTCATATAATCCAAATATTGCATTACTATCGTGTACAATATAAGATACTACTTTCCCATCTGGATAATCACTAAAGTATTGTATTGGCAGCTTTTGTAGTTGTTTAAATGCATCATTTCTAATATCATAAACTACCTTTGTTGCTAAAATTCTAAGACTATATCCACATGTGTACATAAGAAGTGCAGCTGATATATAAAGTATAAAATTAAGTAATATTAGTTTTATTGCTGACCCTAAGTAAGGATTATAGAAATTCCACATTGCATCTTTTGATAAAATTTGAAATTTTGCGTCACTTTCATTACCATCTATCACAATTTTATTATTTTCTAATTCTGCCTTTTCTCTAGAAACATCTCTATCAACTAATACATATCCCTCTTTTGTTAGTATAATACTATTCGTATCTTCAGTAGAATACTCACTTTCGGGATTTTCAATTCTTGTGTAATACTTCCCATTATATAAAACAGAATGCTCAGAAAATTTTACTGTTTCATTTACTGAAAGCGGCTTAAAAATACCCATTATATATTTATCTATAACCGTTTTTGTAATTAAAGTCCCTACTATAAAAACTGTAGTCGAAATCATAAGAGCTGAGAGACTGTAGAATAAATACTTTTTATACTTTTTTGTATAACTCCATAATTGTTTCCAAATATTCATAACCCCTCCTCCTCATTTTCTTGTATTGTCATGGTATTTTGCTCTATAAATTGATCATAATACCAACCTTTTAATTCCATTAATTCATCATGAGTTCCTTGTTCTACTATAACACCTTCTTGTAACACTATAATCATGCTGGCATTTCTCACAGCTGAAAGTCTATGTGCTATTATTATTTTTATCATATCAGGATAATGGGGCTGTCTCAAAAGTATTTTTGAGTCAGCTTTTCTTAATTATATGGAAAAATCAAATAATATTTCTTAAACTAAATATTTTTATTTGAAAAATAAATACTAAAAAATGAGAGAATGACTTCTCCC
>JAGOZX010000062.1 GCA_018058425.1 Sebaldella sp. | reverse complement strand
ATTCTATACAGCCTTATAATGAATATTTTTCTAACTATAATACTTTAGCTAGACCAAAAGAGGAAGTAAAAAAAAGTTCTGATAAAGAAATAACAGAATTAGTTGAAACTTCAAATTTAATAATAAACCCTAAAAAGCAAATTGTTACAAAAACTGTAAATATTGAATTTCAAATAGAAAAGAAATAAAGAAAAAATATAAAAAGCCACCTTATAATATAGTGGCTTTTTTATGACTTTTATTTATTTTTCAAAGTTATTTTTTTGGAGCTGGAGTTGTTGGTGCTACTGGTGTTACAGTAACAGATGCCTCTTTAGTTAATACTGCATCTCCAAAACTTGATTTTCCAGTCTTAGTATATACAGATACTGTATTATATCCTTTATCAATTAATTTACTTAAATTATTGACTTTTATTTTTAGCTCATCATTTACAACTGCTTTTTTTAGCTCTTTAGAAATTATTTCAGAATTTTTAAAATCTCCATCTTTAGTTAAAACAATGTAAACATTTTTCCCTTTTCCATCATATGTAAAATTACTAATTACTACTTCTTTCCCATCTGTATCAGCTGTAATTTCACCACTCACTTCATGTAGTTTCCCTTCAAAAGTTCCATTTAATTTCTCTGCAAAAGCTGATAATGACAGACATAATACTCCAATTACCAATAGTAGCTTTTTCATTGTCCTACCTCCTAAGATTATTTCTTTTATTATATACTAAGTAGAACGTTAAGTCAATAAATAAAGAGTTTTAGCTCTAAAATTTGTTTTCAATTTTCTTATAGGCTAGTCCCATAATCCGTCATTCTTTATCAGATATACAGTAATTTCTTTTTTTTCTAGCTTATAGGTTACATATTTATTGTAAATAGCCGGTTTTTCTAATAATAATTCTTGTTCTTCCTTCTTATAACCGCTATTTAACCATATGTCTCTTTATTTCTTAAAATGAAAGCGACATTATAGATCGTAACAAAGCAATGCTTCTCAGGATGACAGATTGGGAGAATTTTCTTACTTCTTTCATTAATTTCCTCCCAGACTTTGACTTTCTTCAAATTCCTTTAGAATCTCTGACACTTTTCTATCTCCAAAATAACACCCATAAAACATAACTACTTTTCCATTAATTTTTTTCTTTAACTTCGTATATTTTTCTCTATTTATATTATATAAGCCTTCTAATGCGTATACTTTACCCACATTAGTTTTTGATTCCTTAAAAAGTTTCTCCAAAATTTCTTCTGAATTTTCATCTTTCAACAATACATCTAAATATACATCATTATAGTCATAACCTATTGTATTTTGATTTTTTAGATAGTCATAAGCTGTTTCTGTATTCATTTTAGAATTAATTAGATCTTCTCTATTTTTATTAAAAATTTCCATGTTCATATCTGAATATCCTAAACTAAAAAACATAAACATAGATATAAAAAATACTTTTTTCATTTTATCCTCCCCTGTAATTTCTATTTTACTTAATAACAAAATAAAAAGTAGAAAGAGCTAACTTCTCTCTTTCCCTGTGATTATATTCGTATATTTATCATTTGATGGTATAAATGCTAAAACTTTCTTATCATTAGAAACTATAATACCCATCTTAGTGTCTGAAAGTAATACTTTTTCATTTAAATTAAGTCCTAATTTTTTTGACTCTTCTTCTGAAAATACATCCTTAACTACTAGTTTCTCATCCGCTACCATTTTCTTAAAATAAGCATATGTCTCTTCTACTATATCTGTATTTTGATTTTCACTTTCTTCTGATGCTCCTATTGAAACTAATAATGGACTAGTAATTACATATATTGAAGCAAACACCGAAGACATTAAAGAATCCCCAATAACATTATCTCTACTCATTGATATTGTAAAAAATATCATCATAAATGCAAAATATCTTTTTTTCATTTTCCCTCCTAGACTTTCTATTAAATGTACAACATTAATATGAAGTCTATGTGAAGTCAAATAAATAAGTTTCTGCTATACTCTGCTTATAATGTTTACTTTCTTACTAGTCTGCTTATTAATTCTACATGAGGCGTATTTGGAAACATATCCACACAAACACCTTTTTCATACTCGAAGCCTTTAGCTAAGAATATTTCTAAATCCTGAATAAATGTTTTCGGATTACATGAAACATAAATAACTTCATCAACCTCATAATCAAGTATTTTTTCTAATGCCTTTGCTCCCACTCCAGGTCTTGGAGGATCTAATATTATTATATCAGGTTTTATTCTTCTTTCTTTTAACTCATCAATTTTTTTAAATACATCTCCTGCTATAAATTCACAATTTTTTATATTATTTAATTTTGTATTTTCATTGGCCTTAGCTACTGCTTCTTCTATCAATTCAATACCATACACATACTCAGCTTTTTTAGAAACAATCTGCCCAATTGTTCCAGTACCACTGAATAAATCAAATATGATTTTATTTTCAGTACTAGAAATGTAGTCTAAAATAGTAGAATAAAGTATTTCTGCTCCTTCTGAATTAGTCTGAAAAAATGAATATGGACTAATTTCAAAATCTAAATCTAATAATTTTTCACTAAAATCTCTCTTTCCATAAAGTACTATTTCTTCTTCTGAATTAACTGCATCAGAAATATTATTGTTTTTCGTCCATAATAGTCCGATAATCTTATTGCTAAGTCCGAGTTTTAGTATTCCGTTCATCCAATTAGTTAAATCATAATCAATCTGTGTACTTGTAACCAAATTTATTAATAACTCATTTGTAAATTCACCTTTTCGAATTACTAAATGACGCAAAAATCCTATGTGCGTTCTTTTATGATAAAAGTTCAATCCCTCTTCTTTAAAAAACTCAATACTAAATTCTACGATTTTTCTAAAATCTTGGTCCATTAATAAACATGAATCTATTGTAATAATATCATAAAAACTTCCTCTTTTATGCAATCCCAATGTCAATGGACCATTTATTTCTTCATTTCCAAAAGTAAGTTCCATTTTATTTCTATACTCAAATTGCTTTTTACTTGGAATAATTCCTAAAAAATTAACATTTTCTCCCAATCTATTTATAAGTAACTTAGAAATCTGATCTCTTTTTAAAGCTAACTGGTCTGAATACGAGAGATTTTGATATGTACATCCACCACAATTTTTAAAATGAATACATTTTCCATCTATTTCGTTTTCAGCTTTTTTTATAACTTCTATATCACCAATCTCTACTTTTCCTTTTCTCATTTTTTTTATATTACCTTTTATTATTTGACCGGGTATACAGCTTCTATTTGGATAAACTGTAACATCCTCATAAATGCCAAATGGCTTGTTTGGGAATTTTACACCTAATATTTCTACTTCTAATTCTTCACCTTTTCTCATTACACTTCCAGCTCCTATTTACTTTCTTCTAGTATTTTATTTAAATCTAAATGAGGTTTTATTTCATCATTTTGTATTATATCTAAGTTTACATGACAGTATCCCTTAGGATTTTTTATTAAATAGTTTTGATGATACTCTTCAGCAGTCCAAAATTTTCTTTCTTCTTTTATTTCCACTACTATTGGATTAGAGTATTCAGATTTTTTCTTATTAATAAATTTTTCAATTACATCTCTATCTTCCGCACTATTATAATAAACTCCTGATCTGTACTGAGTTCCTATATCATGCCCTTGTCTATTTAAAGTAGTTGGATCTATTATTCTGAAAAAGTGTTCTAGTATTTTTTCTAATGAAATTATTTTTTCATCATATAATATTTTACAAGCTTCTGCATGATTAGTTGTTCCAGAACAAACTTCTTCATAAGAAGGATTTTCAGTTATTCCATCTATATAACCAACTATAGTTTTTACTACTCCATTTAATCTCTGAAAATATGCTTCTACTCCCCAAAAGCATCCTCCTGCTAGTATAATCTCTTTCATATAAATCACCTCGTATAAATAAGATACCATAAATTGGATTTATTTTCTATAATTAAAAAAAATTCTTTCTTTTTTCAAAAAATGTATTATAATATTAGTAAGAGGTGATATTTAATGATTATAAAAATTAATTCTTCTAATAAAAACGAATTTATAGAGATAACTTCTCTTATTAAGAATTCTATTTTAGAAAACAAATGGAGAAATGGAATTATTTTTTTGAATGTACTTCACACTACAGCGGCTCTTACTATTAATGAAAATGCTGATAATGATGTAAAGACTGACCTTATTAATGCGCTAAATGAACTTGTACCTGATATTAGATATTATCATAATGAAGGAAATAGTGACTCTCATTTAAAGGCATCATTAATAGGAAGTGATCTTATGGTACAAATAGAAAACGGTAACCCTATTCTTGGCAAATGGCAGGGAATTTATTTTTGTGAATTTGATGGGCCAAGAATTAATAGGCAAATAAAAATAAGTTTTGTTGAAAAATAAAAGTTTAATATTCTGGAAGCTTTAATATGCTTCCTTTTTTTATAAAATCAAGAAATTGTAAAAAAAGAAATTCCTTCCAATCTGTCATCCTGAGAAGCGAAGCTTTGTTACGATCTGTAATGTCACTTTTGATCTATTCCTGTTACAGATTGTCACGTCACTTCGTTCCTCACAATGACAGCCTGCGGGAGTTTTTTCTGCTTAAAGTAACATCAATAAACTCCATTTTACAAAAACTTATAATTTAATTTACTAACTAAAAAATAATTCATCATATTTATATATGAAATATATAAGTAAAACATATTATTTATACTTAACAAAAATGAAAATATACTATATAATTATATGTTACAAAAAATTAGGAGGTAGATAAATTGTTAGATAAATTTTTTCATTTAAGAGAAAATAACACGACAGTAAAACAGGAAGTTATAGCTGGTTTTACTACATTTTTTACTATGGCTTACATCATTTTTGTAAATCCTATTATATTAGCGGATTCTGGAATGCCAAAAGCTCCACTTATTACTGCTACATGTTTAGCATCGTTAATTGGCACTTTACTAGTTGGTTTATGGGCAAATTTACCTTTAGCCATGGCACCTGGAATGGGCCTTAATGCATTTTTCACAGCATTAGTTGTTACTTCAAATGGTACTATTGACTGGAGAGTTGCACTAGGAGTTGTTTTTCTATCAGGATTATTATTTACAGTTCTGACTTTTACAGGTTTTAGAGAGAAAGTAATCACAGCTATCCCATTTCAATTAAGACTGGCTATAGGTGCCGGTATAGGACTTTTTATTGCTTTTATTGGATTACAAGATTTAAAATTAGTTGTTGGTGATCCATTTACATTAGTTAAGAAATTTAATTTTGTAGACCCTGCTAATCAAGCTCTTATTATGCCACTTGTACTTGGTCTAATTGGATTTATAACAATGGGTATTTTGGAAATAAAAAAAGTCAAGGGAGGAATCTTAATTGGTATTCTCTTTACTACTATACTTGGTTTATTAACTGGACAAGTTCAGCTCCCAAATACATTTTTTTCACTACCACCAAGTGTAGCACCACTTGCATTTAAAATGGACATAATTGGTGCATTAAAAGTTTCTCTTATAGTTCCGATATTCTCACTTATGTTTGTAGATCTATTTGATTCATTAGGTAGTATCATAGCTTGTGCAAATGAAGCTGGGTATGTTGATGAGGATGGGAATATTCCAAAAATTGATAAAATCCTTAAAGCTGATGCTTTTGCTACAACTATAGGTGCAGTAATTGGTACAAGCAGTACTACCACTTATGTAGAATCAGCCACAGGAATTGCCGAAGGAGGAAGAACAGGCTTAACTTCTGTAATTGTAGCTGGCATGTTTGGAATCGCATTATTTTTTTCACCAATAATACAAGTTGTTCCAAAATTTGCCACTGCTCCAGCTTTGATAATAGTAGGAATTTACATGTTTAAAAACCTTCTAGATATTGAGCTAAACAATGTAGAAGTTGCAATTCCATGTTTTTTAACAATACTTCTTATGCCTCTTACATATAGTATTAGCACAGGTATAGCTTTTGGAATTACTTCTTATGTACTAATAAGTATTTTTACTGGAAAAGCAAAACAAGTCCAGCTTACTACTTGGTTTATTGCTGCTCTATCTTTAATGAGTATAGTTTTATAAATAATAAATAAATGATAATTAATAGTTTAGGCTGTCTCATTTGAGACAGCCTTTATTTTTTATTTTTTCCAAGCTTGTGGATGATCATCTGACACCATTTCTAATTCAGCAGCCTTAGCTCCAGATTCTAGTTGCTCTATATTTTTAAATCCAGGTATACAAGAGCTTACAGCATTATGTTTTAAAGACCAAGCAATAGCCCACTCTGCCATATTTGTCCCTTTTGGAACCTCGCTATTCATAATTTTTTCTATTTCTTCCAACTGTAGATCAATTAACTTTTGATCCTTACTAGCCCTAACATCATTTTTAGCAAATTCAGCACCTTTTTTATACTTACCACTTAGAAGTCCGCTTGCTAATGGAACTCTTGCTAACACGCCTAAATTTTGCGCTACACAAGATGGAAATATCTCTTTCTCTGGATACTTATCCAACCTATTATAGACAGCTTCAATAACTTCTGCTCCGACTTTAGAAGCTGATTTAGTTTGTTCTAAACTATTTATACCCTCTTTATTACTAATTGAAATTCCTAAATGTCTAATCTTTCCTTCTTTAACCTGATTTTGTAGCATTAACCATAATTCGTCGTTATTAAAGACTTCATCATTACCAGAATGGAATTGATAAAGATCAATATAATCTGTTTGTAAAGCCCTTAATGAGTCTTCTAACTGCTTCTTTACCCCCACTACATCCCATACTGTTTCTCTATTCAAATGAGATATGAATTTATGTCCAAATTTAGTTGCTATTACCCATTCTTTTCTTGTGCCTTTTACAGCTTTACCTATTAAACTTTCTGATAGATGATCTCCATAACACTCAGCGGTATCAATAAAATTAAATCCTAAATCAAGTCCTCTATTAAGAATTTTTTTTACTTCAACTTCATCAAAGTTTTTCCCCCATTCACCACCATATTGCCATGTTCCAATTCCAACCACTGAAACTTTTAATCCTGTTTTTCCTAACCTTCGATATTTCATCTAAATCACTCCTACTATTTCATCAGTTTACCCATAATTTCTAAATTTTCTATATGTATAATTAAAAGCTCATTTATTTGAAATCATATTTTAGTTTCAATAATGAGCTTATATATAATATTTTAGTTTTTTCTTGTTTTAAAAAGATACGCTTGTTCTAATATAATACCTAATACTGTACCAACTATTAATCCATTTCCTAAAAAAGATGAAACTAATTTTGGCAGATCTTTTGTGGCATCGACTGGTAAAAATAATACCCCAACTCCAGCTAATAAACATATTCCTATTATTAAATATGAAAATTCTACGTTACTTATTACTTTTTTCAATTCAAATAATGCCATACTTATCATCTTAGAAAATATTACAAAAGTAACAGAGTATCCAATTGATGTTGGCAATGCTGCCATTAAATTCATAAAATTTGGAATCAAAGCTAGTACACTAATAAAAATACTTCCTAATATAAAAGGTTTAATAGACTTTTCTCCAATTTGTGATACAAAGCCTGCTGAACTAGAAACCGGCACAGTACCCACAGTATTAAATATTCCACCTAATATTTGATTTATTCCAGATATTAAACCACTCATACTGTATCTTGATGATTCTAAAGCTTTATTTGGATTCACCATACTTGACATAATATTCATAGATGCAAACATATTCATAATTAATATAAAGGTTATAAAAAACGAAGTAGTTAACATACTTACATCAAATTTAGGAGTTCCAAAAGTAAATAATTTAGGAAGCTGAACTAGTTTTTCTGAATACAAAACTGGTGATGCTTTTCCAAAAATTATAAATAATATCCATCCTATTACTATGCTAATAACCACAGAAAACTGCTTTACCAGTAATATTTTTGAGCTCCCAAGATAAAATGTAATAAATATTACTACAATACTTAAGATACTTATAATTGGATCTATTTTCATATTTTTTGAATTTATTCCAACTATACCATTTAAAAAAGTTCCGCTTAATTGTAATGAAAGCAGTGTCAAGTAAATAAAAGTAGCAGTTGGTGTAAATACTTTTGACACTTTCTTCATCAAACCTGTTACTGATAATAATATAAATAATAAACCACTAAACATCATACCGCTATAGAATACTCTTAATACATCTATTTTAGTAGTATAATATACTCCTGTGTAAGTACAGTATATTACAAGTACACTCCACCATATTCCGGCGGGACTTTCTGCAATAGGCATTTTATGTCCTATTAGCCCATCTAAGAGGCTCCCTATCCCAACCATAAAAATCGTATTTTGCATCAAAATTGCTGTTTCTGCTGGACTTAAAGAAAATAAATCTGCTATAGAAATTGGCACTACTATTGAAGCAGCTACCATGAATAACATCCATTGCAGCCCCAAACCTATATTTTTCATTGATATACATCCTTTCGAAGAATTGAATTTTCAAATTTAAATGATAGTTTACACTACCATTTAAATTCTACCCTCTAAAATTCTAATTGTCAAGTAAATCAATGAATTTTATTTTATAAAATGAACATTATTTCAGTCTTTTTCTTAAATAAAAAGACCTTTTTTATTCTAGTATCCAAATAATTCTTCCAAGCTTAATTCCTTTAAAGTACCATATTTTTCTACATTTGACTTAAGTATATTTTCTTTTTTTCCAACTATAACTATATTATATTTTTTATTTTCAATATTATTTTTAAAAAAGTTTCTAAAATCATCGTATGTCATACTTTTTACATTATTATAAACATATTCTCTAGGATCAGTACCTAATCCCATCTTTTTACTAGTCAGATAACTTTGATAAATATCATCTTTTAAAATTCTCTGATTCTCTATACTTTTTAATATTAAATCTTTTGATTTATTAAACTGATCTTCTGTAACAACAAAGTTATTTAGTAAATCCATAAAAGAACTAATAGCATCATTTGTTTTATCAGCCTGTGTCCCAATATATGAAATCAGATAGTATGATTTTTCTTTATTATCTGGTACATTTATATATGAATATGCAGTATAAGCTAATGCTTTTTCTTCTCTCAATTTTTGAAAAGGAATCGATGATAATCCTTCTGAATAAAGTGATCCAAACACCATAGAATAAGGTAAATTTTCTAAATTAAACTTACCTTCCTTTGTTAAGATCAGTATATCATTTTGAACACCTTCATAATTTGCATAGTAAACCTTATTAGTATCCATGTCTTGTTCAACATATTTTTGTGATTTTTCAATTACTTTTGGATTTTTTACCTCTAATTTATTATTCAGTGGTTTTTTTAACTCACTCATTTCTCTCGGTCCAAAATAAAACACTTCATGTTTATAATTAGATAAGTCTTTTATTTTCTTTACTAAGTCTTCTGGGTTCAGCTGTTTTAGCTCTTCATTTGTAATTATACTATTAAATGGATTCTTAGCTCCATAAGTAACATAATTTATTGCTGCACTTGTTGCTGCTCCCTTATTTTTCTTTACTTCCATTCTTCCTTTTAAGATGTCATCTATATAATTATCATAGATTTCTTTATCAGCTTTAGAATTTAATATATGATCTTGAAGTAACTCTACTCCTTTATCAAATGATGAATCTAAGCCACTAAGAACTATTGTTACATAATCAGGTTTTAGATCAATATTAAGATTTAGCGCATATTTATAGAGTTCTTCTCCAAATGCTTCTGGAGCATACTTATCAGTTCCTAAATAATCTAAATAATCCAGAGCTGTTCTTAATTCTTTGTCATTATAAGACCCTCTATCTATTACATATGCTAATTTAAAAATCTTTGATGTATCATTTTTTATATAAAAAACATCATTTTTATTATTTAATTTAAAGCTCTTCATATCTTTTTTATAATCAAGAAACTTAGGTGCTATATCTTTTACTTTTTCATTCATAATCTTTTTAGCAAACTCTGATCTATTATTTGAATTAAGTTCTAGTGGTGTTATTTTTGGCTTATCTACACTAACCTTTAGGTTATTTTCTCCACTTTTTTTATAAACTACAACATAGTTATCTTTAAATTTCTCATTTGCAAACTGTATAATATCATCTTTTGTCAATGAATCAAACTGATTTTCAGCTGTAATTACAGAATCCAAAGATTTTCCATTTATAAACATATTTCTAAATCTTTCCACTAAATATGCATTATTATCTCTAGCCACTTCACGACCTAATTTTACATTATTCATTATTGACTCTACTAATTCATTATTAAAGTTTCCTTTTTTCAAGTTATCAATTTCAGTAAGTATTGTATTTTTTGCATCTTCTAAACTTTGACCTTGTTTAGGAACTCCTACTAACATTAGTGTTGTATAATCTTTATTAGACATTAGTACTTTATCTACTGATAATAATTTTTGCTTTTGTGAAATATTTATATCAAAAAGCCCTGCTTTATCATTTTGAAGTACCTCTGTTAACAGTCCTAATTTTACACTTTCTACCTGGTCTATTTCACCATTAAATCTATAAGCGATTGCTACAAATTCTGTTTGTTTCCCATAAACTTCATCTACAGCTATTTTATTAAAATCCTTTGCTGTATATTCTTTAAAAGTTAAGTTTTTATTTTGTCTAAAATCACTCCAATTCTCTGAGATTATCTTTATTGTTTTATCATAATCAAAGTCTCCAGATAATATCATAGCCATATTATTTGCTACATAGTATTGATTATAAAATCCCATTATTGCTTTCATAGAAGGATTTTTTAAGTCTTCTGGACGCCCTATTGTAGTTTTTTCACCATATGGGTGACCACTGTAGAGTTTTTTATTAACATCATTTATTACCCAAAAGAAATCATTATCTTGGTTTTTATTAAATTCCTCATATACTGTTTCCAATTCTGTATGAAATAATCTTAATACTAGACCTCCAAATCGAGTTCGCTCTAGTCTAACCCATTTTTCTAATTCATTTGATGGTATAGATAAAACATAAACTGTCTCGTCATTAGTTGTGTATGCATTATAACCACTTCCACCTAAACTCTGTACTATTACAGATAATTCATTTGGAGCAACATATTTTGCTGCTTCTGATGATAATTTATCTATCTCACTATATATTCTTTCTTTTTCTTTTGTAGTTTTGGCACTTTTGTAACTTTCATATAAATTTGTAATTTTATCAATATATGGCTTTTCAGCTTCCCAGTTTACAGTTCCAATTTTCTCATTTCCCTTAAACATCATATGTTCTAAATAATGTGCTAATCCTGTATTTGTATCAGGATCATTTTTTGAACCAGAACCAACCACTATTCTTGTTTCTATCTGTGGTCTCAGTTTATTTTGCACCAAATAAATTTTTAATCCATTTGGGAGAGTATAAAGCCTTCCTAAATCTTCATTGTTTTTTACTGTTTCATATTTATAACCATTTATATCAGTTTTAACTTCTACTTCTGCACTAATCGTGAAAAAAATAAGAATATTTAATAATAAAGCAGTTAATAAATAAGATAACTTTCTATTTTTTACTTGTTTCATTCCAGCCTCCTTTTTCATATATTCATTTTACGATATTTTTGACATGAGTTCAAGAAATTTATATTATTATCTATACTAGTATTTTTCTTCTGATTTCTTAAAGAATAGTTTTTACGATCTATATTTTAAATCTATAGAAATTTAAATAAGTTTATTCTTAAAAATAAAAAATTCATAATTAAGAAAATACTAAACTCTACTGTATTAGAGAGAATAAATTCTTAATTATGAATTATGTTTAACTTTTTAATCTACTAGAAATTTTAATAGTTAGTATTATTTATTTCGAAGTATCCTTGATCATGTAAACAAGCTGGACATTTTACAGGAGCTTTCTCTCCAGTATGAATATATCCACACTTAGTACATTTCCATTCTACTACTTCTGATTTTTGAAATACTGAATTTGTTTCAATATTTTCAATTAATTTGTTATAACGTATTTCATGTCTTGCTTCTACTTCAGCTATTTTATCAAAAGCTGCTGCTATTGCTCCAAATCCTTCTTCACGTGCTACTTTTGCGAATTCTGGATATAAATCTGTCCACTCTTCATTTTCCCCTGCTGCTGCTGCTTTTAAGTTTTCTAATGTTTCTTCATATAGAGCTACAGGATAATCTGCTGTCATTCCTAACATTTCACCTTGTAATTCTTTATCTTCATTTAAAAATTTAAAAAAACGCTTTGCGTGCATACTTTCTTGGTCAGCTGTTTCTTCAAAAATAGATGCAATCTGAACATATCCTTGTTTTTTAGCTACGCTTGCATAATATGTATATCTACGATTTGCTTGGCACTCTCCTGCAAATGCTTTTAATAAATTTTCTGCTGTTTTTGTCCCTTTTAAAGTCATAATATTTACCTCCAAGTTATTTTTAATTATATATAAACAATAACGCTTTTCACTAATAAAGTCAAGGTGAAATTAATGTTCAATTCACTAAAAAATTTACTATCTTATTATTTGTAAAGCTAAGTAAAAAGTACTTTGTAACTTAAAGCATTTTTATAAATGTTCTTTTTTTGTAATGAATTCAATTAAGTGATAGATTAAAATTGGAGTTTTATTTTTTTGTGAATTTATAATTATTAATTTATTTTTTATATTTCTATTGTAAAATTTCATGATATTTATTTTCGATTTTTTCAAAATTTTTTTTAATTTTATATGATAAAGTAAAATTATGAAATGAAACAATGGTAGAGTATTCTGAACATTTAGAAGGAGTATCCTAATTTTTTATTAGTGGTTCTGCGTTCATGAAATTAAGAATTTGCCAATTCCTATCAAGTCAGAAAACCCTCCCAATCTGTCATCCTGAGAAGCGTAGCGACGCGAGGATCTATTTCGCTACTAACGCCTTAATATATAATTACACTTAATAACCTCATGCCACCTTTTACTTTTGAGCAATTATAGTTACAGATTGTCACGTCATTTCATTCCTCACAATGACAGGATGATGGGCTTTGTTTATCAATGGTACTGTAGTTTTAGTAAAAATTCAAGTAAGTATCATACTTCTATTTTTATTTTATTATAATTTTATGTTTATTATATAATTTTTCATTTACAGAATTTCTATTATAGACTTCTGCCAAGTCAGAAAACACTCTCTATTTGTCATCCTGAGAAGCGTAGCGACGTGAGGATCTATTTCGCTACTAATGCCTTAATTATATAATTACACTTATAAACCTCATGCCACCTTTTATTTTTGAGAAATTATAGTTACAGAAATTACCCACTCTCATAAATCTAAATACAAAAAAGGATGCCTTTATTAGACACCCTTATTTAGTCATTAGTAGCATTATATTTAAAACATGGCTTTCAGTGATAAACCTAACTTATAATCTTCTTGATCATCCTGCCCTATTCCATATTCTCCTGTTACATATATTCCATAAGCCCCTTTTAATTCAACTCCTGCATAACCACTTGTCTTTATACGACCTTTATCTTCTGCAACCTTAGCTAGTTCATGATACCCATCTTCTATTGATGTTAAACTTGCCTTTTCTTGATTATTCATATTTCCTAATTCATACTCATAACCTACTCCTATGTTTCCTTTTACTTTCCAGCTCGATGTTGCTCCAAATTCTTTTTCTCCTTCTAACCTTACTCCTATATTAGGTTTTACGCTATAAGCATCGTTACTGTCTACTTTTAAGCTCTCTACTCCACCTTTTTCTTCAAAACTTGAATGCATCATATATCCTAATTCCAACCCTACATAAGGTGTCACTTTCATATTTCTATTTATTTCTAAGTCTTTTCCTAATTCATTTAATGAACTTACTCCATATACATTATAGTTTGAGTTCAAATCTGATTTTGTCCCACCTGACCAGTTTATACTTCTATCGACATCATGAAAACTTACTCTTCCTAATAAATCATTTTTTATATTCCAACCATTTACACTATACTTATTATGTAAACCTAACTGAATAGTATCAGCTTGATCCTCATCATTTGTATCCTTCATTTGAAAATCTGTTCTTGTGTAACCTAATGAATATCCAAATTTATGTCTGTATGTTCTCTCCACTTCACGTAAAGCTAATACTCCTGTAGTTTCATAGTCATATGATTCTACTCCGCTTGTATCCTCTTTTGTACTTCCTTTTCCTGCTATTATATTTATTTTTACATTCTCTTTTGTATTATTTTCTGAGTTTTGTAATATCTCTAGTGTATTATTAAACACTTCACCTATATTTTGCTCTCTCTGAGTAATATTTGCATACATACTTCCAGATAATTGACTAAAGTCATTTCTTAGATCATTTACATCTGTTATTAGATCTAGTTTATCATAAAGCTTTAAAGCTTCCCCTGTTGCATTTAAATAGTTGCCTTCTATATTCTTAGCAAAGCCATCATACCAAGCTCCCTGTGTGAATTTATCATAATCTATTTTTTCCATCCAAACATCTATTTTTCCTTCATCATTTGTTACTGGTATAGCATCAAATGTAAGTGAACCACTTTTTACTGCTATTTCTCCAGTATTTGGACCTCCATCTGGTGTAGTCGGATCAAATACATTCTCGAACTTGTACACTCTTGCATTTGTTCCTTGAGTAAATAAAGGGTCTATTCCTATTGGAGTATCTCCAAAATTAAAGCTTGGTGCAACTATACTTACTGTATTTGTTAATAAGAATCCTGCATTTATATCTTCTGGTGCATAGCCACCTACTGTTATTTCTTCTATTGTTGGAGCTCTAAAGCTTTCTGAATCAGCTCTTATAACAATATTTACACCACTTAGATCAAACTTCTCATCTACTTTTATTATTCCTGCATTTATTATTGAAGGTGGTGTATAAGCTGGGTCACCATCTACTATCTGCTCAGATCCTATAGTTCCAGAAGCCACTTGTATTAAACCATTGTTTTCCAGCACAGAACCACCTGATAACTGAACTCCTATACTATTATTTCCATTTATATAGATTTTTCCTGTATTTTCATTTACTACTTTTGAATTAGCATTAGCATAAATCCCTATACTTTCATTTCCATTCATTGTTACTGTTCCTGCATTTGATACAGTTGAAGTTCTAGCTGCTGCTATACCTATACTTCCTTCTCCTGATAATGTTATATTTCCTGTGTTTCTTATAACACCACTTTCTCCATATATTCCTATTGCTCTTTCAGAAGATGACGATATATTCCCTGTGTTCACTGCATCATTTACATTACCTCGTACATAAAAGCCTACTGCATCTGCGCCTATCTCTATATTTCCACTATTTGTTATATTTTGTACATCTTCACCATAGATTCCCACCGAATAACTGTTTAAAAATGGATTAGCTGTATCTACTATTACAGAATCTCCAACTTTTATATCTCCACTATTTGTTATACTTCCAGCTTGATTATAAATCCCTATATTAGACGTTCCTGTATTCCCTGTTATTGATGCTTTATTTATTAAATCTCCACCATTTATCATATAAAATCCTGATGAATTAGACCCTGTCATTGTTAAATCTGCTCCTAGTTCATTAGTTACAGTGCTTCCTTGATCTGAGTAAACTAAAACGCTTTGATCACCTATTATTGAACTATTTCTATTAATTAAAGCTGCTCCTGAATTTAAAACAATTCCATAATTTCTATTAGCAATATTTAATTGAGTACTATTATCTATCAAAGCACCATTAATTCCATATATTCCCACTGTATCTGTTCCTGTAAATTCTAATATTCCACCAGATAAATTCACACTTCCAGAATCCGTATATATTCCTACTCCAGTATCACCAATTTTTACTTTTCCAGAACTTTGATTTATTTGCCCTCCATTATTGTAAATACCAATTGAATCTTTTCCTGAAATTATATCTCCACTATTATTTACTATATTATTACTGCTATCATTATATATCCCTATACTTGGGTCACTTTCATTAGTTGAATCCCCCACTTGAACTGTACCTATATTATTTATTGTCTGTGCTCCTGCCCCTGTTGCATAAATCCCTACACTTTTATCACCTGTCAAAATAATATTCCCTAAATTTGAAACTAAAGAACTATTTATATTTTCAAAATAAATTCCTACTGTTTTTTCTCCTAAACTTTTTATATCACCACTATTAGTTATTCCTTTTCCATCTTGTAAGAAAAGTCCTACTGAATTTCCTCCAATATTTATTTCACTTATATTACTAACACCTGTCCCTATTCCTTTTCCATAAATTCCTACGGAATTATCTCCAAGTGTAATAGTTCCCTGATTTTCAGCACTAGCTCCATTTACCACATATATTCCTGTTGAATTATCTCCAAAAGACATTATCCCTTGATTTGTAGCTTCTTGATTTAAAATTTCTCCATTTATTGTTACAGGAATTCCACCTGAATAAGCTCCATTTAAAGCTATTCCTGCTATATTAGCCCCTGTAGACGAAAGATTAGAATTTAACCCTAATAATACAGCTGAATTATTACCATTTATAAATATTCCATTTTCTGCTAAATTTGAATTACTATTTGAGTATAGTGTAGTATCTTTAATATTTGCCAATGTATAAGACGAACCAGATGTAGATGTTATATTGAAATTTTGATTAAAAGCTCCACTTCCTAGTACATTAAAAACTACCACTCCTTTTCCATCTACATTCACTGTTCCATTACCTGTAAATGAATTTGTACCATCTGTATAAATTCCCACTGTATTATCTCCATGTAAATTTAGTGTTAGATTATTTAATGTAGTTGTTCCATTTTTAACATATACCCCTACACCATTTTCTCCCACAGTTATTGTCCCTGCATTAGTTCCAGTAATTCCAAAAGTATCAGCATAAATTCCTATTCCATTTTTTGAGTTTTTTACATCTATATTTGAAGTAGAATTTAAAGTCAATGTAGAAGTAACATAACTCGAATTAGTTACATTATTTATATAAATACCTACTGCATTATCCCCTGCTCCTGTTATATTACCTGAATTATTTACAAGCATACTAGAAGTATAATAATCATAATCTCTTTTAGTATCGGCATAAATACCTATTCCATTTTTCCCTATTTTTATATTTCCTGCATTAAATATTTCATTTTTTCTAGCTAATGATGAATTTGCAAGCTTTCCATAAAGACCTATTCCATTTTCAGAATTTTCTAAATTTATAAGGTTATTATTTACAATATTTGTTTCTTTTCCATAAATACCTACTGTATCTTTCCCAGAAAAATTAATTGTACCATTATTAATAAGATTTAAATAAGTTCGATATTCTCCCTCTTGTGATATTCCTGCCTGTTTATCCTCAGTTCCTTCTACAGTTATGCCAGGATTTATGGTTACATTTGTAACAGAAGAATCTATGTCTCTATATAA
>JAGOZX010000131.1 GCA_018058425.1 Sebaldella sp. | reverse complement strand
AAATAATTCATCTATTTCCTCTGTTTTTCTATTTGAAAAAACTGAAAATTCTATATAACCTTCGCCATTTAAAAATTTTAACTGTGGACTATTCCATTTTAGGTCTTTAATTTTCTTTTGTATTTCATTTATTATCCCGTCATAATTATCTTCTTCTTCTACCTTATAAGTTTCTCTTATTGTTATCCATGCATGAAATTCTAACATATCAAAATCTCCTAAATAATTTTATTTAGTTCCAAGTGGTTCTGTATCTATAATATATTTAACTCCATATCTATCTCCATATTCTTTTATTTTTCTTATAATACTTTCATTGGGTATTCCTTCAAATTGAAAATATGCTACTTTTCCAGTTTCTTTTGCTGCTTCAAAAGTAGCTTTAGTCTGATTTCTCCAACTTTTACCATAACCATTTAAATCTGGTTTAGCCTGAGCAATATATTTATCACTAACACTATCAAACTCTCTACCTTTTGGATCATCTGAAAATTTCACTCTTGATTCTCCTCCTATTCTTTCAGCAAGTGCATCGGCCCCTTTATCTGGTTTATTAACTTTTACTAATTCTCCTGTGTATATCTTATTTCCATTATCTTTTTCTGCAAACATCTGTAGATTTAATCCATAAAGATCTAGTATCCCTTTAGGTGGTGAAGTATTAACTAACAAACCTACATTTGTTGATGCAGATGATGTCATTTCTAATACAGTAGTTGTACCTCCTGTACTTACTAAACCACTTCCTGATGTAATATTGCCCATTACAAACTTTCCATCTACTACTCCATAATAATTATTTGGCACTCCATTAACAAAATTTATTCTCCCTACATTATCACCTGATACTCCTACAACACTTGTTCTATTATCTAAGTAATACTGCCCATTTCCATGAAAAACTTTTCCATTACTTTGATCTTTTGCCTGAGTTAATGAAGTTCCATAATTTTGATAAAGTGATCCTGTAAATATACCCAATGTAGCTAAGCCTGCTAGATTTTTTATTCCTCCTTCTATATCTCCATCCTGAAAAGAATAAATACTTCCTCCTAAATAATCTAGTGCTTTAGGGACTACTAAAATTCCACCAACAGGAACTCCCGAACCCATAAGAACTAGTCCAACATTTGCTAAAACACCTCTAAATTCATAATTAGCTTCTTCCATCTCGGGCCTATATGGCGAATAATATGAATATTTCTCTTGAGAATTTTCAATTCCAATACTATTCAGTGAATTTGTAAAGTCTGTTTGACATTTGTCATCACAATCTTTTACATTATTTTTTTTAGAAGAATTAGTAGTCTTTTCTCCATTATTTACTATTATATTTTTTTCTGTGTTTTTAATGTTATTAGTATTTTTATCAGCCGCAACTTCATTCATAAGAAGGTTATCAACTTTAGACCATTCTTGCATATATTTTTTATTAAATTCTTCAAGTGATAGAGTATTAACATCTTTATTTATCTTGTTTAGCTTCTCATTACAATACATTACATTATTACCACACATTGAGCCGCCTGAAAAATCAAGATATTCTTCAGAAATTCCTCCATACATTATATTACCTGACTCTAATACACTACTTCCACTCAAAATATCATTGTAAAAACTATTTCCGCTTCCATCTAAAGGTTTTCTTCCTATTGATGTAAAATCTTCCTCAAGTATATTATTCTTACCTGCCTGCTGTTCTGTCTTATTATAAACATAAGGATTACTTGGATTGTAATGATTTAATTCCGCTCCTAATGCATTATAAACCTGTTCCATATCTGATACATCTACTTCTTTTACATTAAGATATATCTCTATTTTTCCGTCTTCTCTCACAAATGCTGCCATTTCACTTCCCTTTGGCTGATCTGTAAAATTAATCACTATTTCTACATCATCTTCTATCCCATAGGTTGATTTAACTGCATTTGCCATATCTGTTGCAAGTTTTTTTGAGTTTTCTGCTTTTAATTCATCTGGAAGATTCTGTAATTCCTTATACTGCTTATTCATTTCCTGATATTTTATCAGATTGGCATCTGTATTTCTTAAAGTTCCTACTAAATTATCAAGAAAATTACTTCCTTCATTTTCTGCTGTAGCTTGTATTGCTCTTACTATATCTGCAGGTAACTGTACTAATCCATTCAAATCTTTAATTACCTGATTTCTTGTCACCTCATTCAGTAAATCTGTATGAAGGACTGTATCTATCTGTTCTACTACCTCATCTTTTGTCACTATCTGGGCTTTATTAATATCTGTATTTATTCCCAGCTCCTCAAGATTCAGCTTCTTTCCTGCTTCTGTTATTTCTGTATTAACAAATGTTGCATTGCTGTCCTGCTGCTTATCATGGCTTCCATACTGAATTCCAGTCTGTCCTATTGGTGTCTGCTGTCTTTATCTATTCCTATACCACACACTTATTCCATAATTACTTCCTTCATTATGGTCTTTTAAATTCTCTACCACTATTTTATTAGCTTCTATACTTAGTTTATTTTGATCACTTAAACTCCCTATTACGGCTCCAATATTAGTTAAAGTTTCACCTACTTTAATATTTCCACCATTCTCTGCTATTATTGTAGTCTGATTATTTATCCATTTACTATCCTGATGATTTTCTCCATAATTTCCGCCTATTGATGGTCTTGCTGATCTTGTCTCAAATTGAGTTCCTTCCAGCTTTCCTGATACATTTAAGCCTGCTCCCCAGTTCTTTCCATCTGATGTATATTCATCCTGTAAGGATATTATACTAAGATTTTTTCCAATATCAAAGTTTATTTTATCTGCTGTTACATTCACTCCTGCAAATAATGCATCTTCTTTTGTTGTAAGCTGGAATATACCTCCTACATTTATTACTGTATTATCATAATATTTAGAATCTGTATTTGATTTTCCTCCTGATGAACTTGATTTTGTGTTATTGCTGTATGTATTTTCTCCTGCTCTCGCTTCAAAATTTTTAGCATCAACAATAAAGTTTTCTCCTATATTTATTTCCATTTGAAAGGCTTAAAATGGCCCTGAGAAAAAAGGAAAGGATAACATCGAAATGACATTATCCTCATCTATCTTCAATTGTTCCATTTATATAATCATATTTTTATACCTAGCTGGTTCATAAGTTTAGTTATATTATTTCCATACTCAATTTTTGTTTGTTCATCAGACCAATCAAATTTCTCATATTCATTTTTTGTTTGAATTAAAAAATTTCTAAATTTTTCAAAATCCTGAATATCTTCTGCTTTAAAATTAAGAGAAATAATAATTTTCAATAAACCACCATCATTAAATTCTCCATCGTAAGGATCCTTAACGAAAAGTTCAATAATCTTTTTTTCCGCAACTTCTTTTAATATATTTTGCCTAATCATCTTAGAAACATCTGTACTATTTAACTCTTCATAAGTTTTATCTATCATTTGATTATACCAATTCACTAAACCGCTATTAAAATTCGATGTATCATAAGACAAATTATAAATTTCTTTCATCGATTTCATTTCACACCTCCAAATGGTTCAAATAATTTTTCAATTTTATTAATATAAAAATTTGTTTTGTCTAATTCATTTTGCAAATAATTTTTAACCGCTATGTCTAAATTTGGATTTTCCAAAGAACCTTCTAGGCCTCTTTTTACACCATTTAAAGCATCATAAGATTGTATCATTTCAGTTTTATGATCCCAGAATCCCCCTCCTTCTTTTGGAACAGGATCTCCTTGTAAATCTCTCAAAGTTCCAGAAAAATCGTGTTCTTTTAAATTTTCCTTTATTACATTATTTAAAGTTTTAACATTTCTATTTTGTGCCCGACTTAAACTATCTTTTATGGATGAATCATTCAAACTTACATTTTGATTAGAATTAACCATAGAATCATTAACATTATAATCAACAAATTTATCCCCAGATGGAATAGGATCATTTCCTGATATATTCGATGTCCCGTATTTACTCTTTAAGTCCTGTACTGTCTGCTGTGAAAGACCACCTTCAATTCTTCCTACTTCCATTCCCATGGAAATCCCTGCTTTTTCAACCTCACCTAACATTTTATTCTTATCTACTACCAGAACTCCATCTTTGTAACTTAGTGCTGAATTTGCCAGGGATACCCCTGTATGATATTCATTATAAGTCATCTTAGTGAGTTTAATAGCATTCATTTTCTGTTGGTTTTGCTCTAATTCCTTCTCTATTTTCCTTTTTTCTTCTGAAGTTTTCGCCTTTTCCAGCTTATCTCCCAATTCATTATTTATAGCTGATAACCTCTTGATTTCGGCTTCTTCTTCCGGAGATTTTGAAAGATAGTAGTCCTCAAAATTATTATATTTTATTTCTTTTCCTGATTCATCTCTTACCACGATGACTGTATTAGCCGGTAATCCATTAACTTCTACTTCTTTTTTTAAATCTGCGACCCCTTGCTTATTTTTTCTATCTATATACTCATTATAACCTTGCTGTTCTTTTTTCGTCTGCTCTGTATAACTATACTGTTTTTTGGTTTCATTATCCTTAGCTTTTAATTCTGCTAATTTTTTCTTTTGATTATTCGATGTATTTAATCTTTCATTTTCTATTGAATTTCGCTTTAAACTGACCTCTATATTCCCTATTACTTCGCTCCAATATGCTACACATGCTGAACTTCCACAGTCATATCTCGCTTTTTTAGCTCTTTCAAGACCTTGATCATCAAATGATAATCTTTCAACATCATATCCAGCATAGTCATTATCTAATTTACTTTTTCCAGCTAATAATGAACTGACATTATCTGTATTATTTAACCAATTTTCAACATCAAAATCTTTATTTTTTCCTGACTCTCCTAATATTTCTTCCAATCTGCCCCCTGCGGAATTAGAATCTTTCTCATTATTACCTGCTCTCCCCCTTTTGTTATCATCTATGTGATTTGGTTCATGACCATATATTGAGGCTACACTCTCTCCAAGAGCTATTTGACTAACATCTAATATAAATACATCCTTTTTTCCTTCACCTGACTGGCTTCCATTTATATAACCTGACCCAGAACCATCTGCTACAATTATTACCTCAACATCTTTCCCTGTCAGATACTTCACATAATCTTTTGTAAGCTGTTTTATTTCATCTGCACTCTTACTATCAGGATCCTTTATAAATTCTGCCATCTGAGGATTCTTTTCTATATAATACTGTGCATATCTGTCTGTTCTTGCTTCTTCATATCTTAAGTTATCCCTGCCTGCCGAATCTATTATATCAAGTATTCCATGTCCTGCTTTTCTTGTATCTTCCATAAACTGCTGTCTTGTTGTTGTATTTAATAAGTCAGTATGTAGGTTTGTATCTATCTGTTCCACCACTTCATCTTTTATTACTATCTGAGCCTTATTAATATCTGTATTTATCCCAAGTTCCTCAAGATTCAGCTTCTTCCCTGCTTCTGTTACTTCTGTATTAACAAATGTTGCATTGCTATCCTGTTCCTTATCATGGCTTCCATATTGTACACCTGTCTGTCCTATTGGTGCCTTATTATTAAAGCCTATTCCTCCTACATTAACCCCTGCATTTTCTCCCCTGTTATAATCCTCAAGGTTAGAAACCACTGCTTTATTAGCTTCTATACTCAGTTTTTCATCTGCATTCAGACTTCCTATAATTGATCCGATATTTGTCAGTGTTTCTCCTACTTTTATATTCCCGCCATTTTCTGCTATTATGCTTGTCTGATTACT
>JAGOZX010000061.1:2763-17650 GCA_018058425.1 Sebaldella sp. | reverse complement strand
AAGATAAAAGTAATAAAAAGGGTCTCATATGGGATCAAAAGTTTTGAAATACTGAAAAAACTAATACAATTGAAGATTGCATAAGGGTTTCAGCATTTTTTGACCCCACTACTTGACAGAGAACCTTCATTGTAAAAAAACTTGCTTCCCCTTCATCTATATAAAAACATTCTATCACTGGACTATCAGCTGTTTTATATGTATGTATCAACCTAGGTGAAGTCTCAAAAGCTTTTTGTTTTACTTCTAGTCGTGGATCAACAACTGCCTTACCATTAAGACGCACCCATTCCATTTTTTTATTCATACCACAAATTTCAATTTCAGGATTTTCCTGAATCTGTTTAAAAAATGGTTTTTGGTTACCTGTTACAAAGTAAAGTTTTTCCTCGTACTTCATGATAAATCCAAATGGCCGAACCTTTGGCTTTCCATCAATTGTTGTTGCAATAAAAAATGATTTGCAGTCCTGTAAAAATTCAAGTACCTCATTCATATAATTTTCTCCAATCTTTTATGGTTTAATAAAGTTTTATCCTTGCACTGCAAATCCATCTTTAAACTGCATTTTACGAAAACTTGTTCCTGCAATCTCTTCCTCTGGTATAGCTGCTTCTATTTTTTGAATATCTTCCTTACTAAGTGATATATTTCCTGCCATAATAGAATCCTCAAAGTGTTTTAGCTTACTTGCTCCAATAAGTGGAATAATGTCATCACCTTTTGATAATACCCAAGCATGTGCTAATTGCGATACAGAGACATTTTTTTCTTCTGCAATTTTATGTAATCTTTCTACAAGTTCAACATTTTTCCCAATATTTTCTTTAGAAAATAACGGACTCATCATATTTGTCGGAAGTTCTCCTCTTTCAAGACGTTCCTTTGTCCATAATCCTGTTAAAAGTCCATGTGCTATAGTCCCAAATGATACTACTCCAATGTCTAATTTACGAGCTAGTGGAATAATATCTTCTTCAATACTACGATTAAATAAAGAATAATCCATCTCTACATACTCAATTTTATGAACTGCGTTAGCTCTTTCAAGCGTAGCTGCGTCTATCTGAGTAAGACCAATATGACGAACATAACCCTCTTTTACTAGTTCTGCAATTGCTCCTATTGTTTCTTCTACTGGAATGCTTAGATCAATTCTAGCAGGTTCATATAAATCAATGTAATCTAACTTCAAACGTTTAAGAGAATGAACTAAATAATTTTTTATTCTGTCAGGATGTACATCCAAACCATATATTTTACCATTTGGTGATGATAATACTCCAAACTTTACTGACATATAAAATTTATCACGATTATACCCCTTAAGTGCTTCTCCAACTGCCATTTCACTTTCTCCTGAACCGTAGAAGTCTCCTGTATTCAAAAACGAAACTCCCTTATCTAAAGCTGCATGTATTACAGCACTGCTCTCTGACTGATTTTTAGTAGATAAATGCATACAGCCAAGTCCAAAACCTTTATATTTCATTTTTATTCCTCCAATTTATTTTTATGTGTTTTTATATTTTAAATTTAATTATGTTTTGTTTCTAATTGAGTTCTTTCTATTATCTCTTTTGATGAATCGTACGTTACTGCACTTGCTAATGCTGTGTATGATACTGCTGTTACTAATGTTAGAATTAAGATTGCTTTTTTCATTGGACGCCTCCTTTTTTTGTTTTTTATTTACTTTTATTGTAAAATATTTACATAGTATTTGTAAAAAAAAATCAATGAATATTATCTTGGATTTTTAAATGATTTAGGTTTTATTTGTGCTTTGTTTCTAATTGAGTTCTTTCTATTATCTCTTTTGATGAATCATAAGTTACTGCATTTGCTAATGCTGTATATGATACTGCTGTTACTAACGTTAGAATTAAAATTGTCTTTTTCATGATTGCCTCCTTATTATAATTTATCAAATTTTCAAATTATTTCGTTTCAATTCACGAAACTTAATTTTATTAATTGTAACTTAGTTACAATATTTTGTCAAGAGTTTTTTTGTAATTTATTTACAAAATTTAAATAACAAATGATTTTATCCCATTGTTACTATAAATAGAAATATTTTTAGTAACTATTTCTAACTTCATTTCATTAATTTCTAAAATATTAATTTTATTTTTCTCTACTCAATTTATATTTTATTTATAAGTTCACTTTTTTTGAAAATCAAAATTAATTTTTTATAGTAGACTATAAAATTATTATTTTTTACTAAATATTTAAATTATTTTCACTCCTCACTCTCTAAGTATCCATTACATTCTAAGGAATTTATTTTTATTCAATGTAACTAAGTTACAAAAAAACAAAGTATAATTTGCATTTTTTTTACTTTTATTGTAAAATACTTACATAATAGATTTAATTAAAAAATTAATTGAAGGAAGAAGGAGATCATTTATGAAAAAAGAAAAAGAAGGTAAAGATAATTTTATAGACTCTGAGTTATTAAGAAAGCTTGTAGTTGGGATTGGAGAAGTCTCTGATATTACTGGTGTTCCCACAAGAAAATTACGTTATTGGGAAGAAAAAGGTGTTATTAATTCCGAACAGGGCTGTGAAGGAGAAACTAGAAAATATAATTATATCAATATAAAAAAAATACTAGCTATAAAAGATTTACTTGAAGAAGGATTTACCTTAGATGCTGCTGCTATTAAAGTAAACAAGAGCATAGAAGAATTTTTCAAAACTTTCTCAGAATTAACTAGTAATAAAGAGAATTTAAAAAAATAAAATCATAAGTTTATTTACATAAATCTGTAAAAAAACAAAAAGAGCATTGTTAAAGTGCTCTTTTTTTATGATCTTTTCTCTACTTCATCATCCTTATTGCTTTCACAGACTCTTTTAAAACTTTAATGGTTTCTACCATCTCATCTTTAGTATTATAAATAGAAAGGCTCACTCTCACACCACCTTCCACTTCTTCCTTACTAAGTCCCATATTTTCCAAAATCCTGCTATTTCCTTTTTTAGATGAACACGCTGAACCTGTAGATATGAATATTTTATTCATTCCTAAAAAATGAACCAAAACTTCTCCTTGTACTCCCCTAAAAGATATATTTACAATATGAGGAGAAAAATATTCGCCCAATAAAGAATTTATTCTTATATCCTCCATCTCAGCTGCTATTTCTTCTATAAAAAACTGCTTTAACTCTTTAATATAATTATTTTCTTTTATAAAATTTTCCTGTAATATCTCTACTGCTTTTCCAAAGCCAATTATTCCAGAAGAATTTAATGTTCTCTGTACCACTCCAGATTCTTGATTTGAACCAAAAATAATAGGTTTTATTTTTATCTTACTTGATAAATAAACTGCTCCTATTCCTTTAGGCCCATGTATTTTATGACCACTCACAGTTAAAGCATCTATCTTACTCTTTTTCACATCTATCTTTAAGTGTCCAAATCCCTGAACAAAGTCAGTATGAAAAGCTACATCTGAATTCTGTTCTTTTATTATTCCTCCTATTTCTTCTAATCTCTGTATTATTCCGACCTCACTATTTACAGCTATTATAGAAACTAATATTGTCTCTTTTCTTATACTTTCTGCTAATTCTTTTAAATCTATTCTTCCATAGGAATCAACATTAAGATAAGTAACTTCAAATCCTCTATCTTCATATTCTCTAAATATTTCATAAACAGAGGAATGCTCAATTTTAGTGGTAATCAAATGTTTCTTATTTCTAGAATTAGCATTTACAATTCCTTGAATAAGAACATTATTCCCTTCTGAACCTCCAGATGTAAAATAAATTTCTTTCGTATCCACACTTAAAAAATCTGCTGTTATCTTTCTAGCTTTTTTTATTTTTTTATTTATTTCTATCCCAAATCCATGTATAGCATCTGGATTAGCATAGTCATTTTCTAGAATCTCACTTACTATTTTGATTACTTCTTTTCTAGCTTTTGTACTTCCTGCATTATCTAAATATATCATTTTTACTCCTGATTCAATTTAAAATCTAACCTCATTTTATTATTATTCTCTATTAAATAACCAATTTCCAAAATGTCATTTTTTTCTACTTCTACTTCAACATTATTAAAAAACATGTACTTCTTTTTTGAAAAAAAATTGTCTTCCTGTTTTTTATTATAAACTATATTTAAAGTGTACTTTCCAAAATTTACATTTAAATTATCTACATATACTTTTCTTCCATTAACTGTGCTAATATATAGATCCTCACTTGTCTTTAACTGTGCTCCTTCGCCATCCTTTATTTTCTTTTCAAGTGCCCTTATTGCCTCTATTTGGCTTACAAAAACTAAAACACTTGTTAATAAAATAAGAGTAGAAATTATATAAAATATATACTCCAATATATTTATTGTTTCTTCTGAAACTTCACCTAATTTTAGATCAAATTCTACTTTACCATCATTATCTGATTTTTCAGCTATAACTATAACTTTTGTCCCAGCAGGATAGTTATAAGGTTCGAAATAATGTTCCCCTCTTTTCCTTCCCTTTTTATATTCTGCTTTTATCTCATGAGTACCTGGAGGTACCTCTATTACATTCGGACTTATTATTCCTGTATATCTATCATCTATTTTAGATATTCTAATATTTTCTCCTGAATAAATATAAACCCTGTCTTTGACGGGAATATTCTTTACTTTTCCTTTAAAAATAATTTTAGGTGATATTTGTATAAATATCAATATCATATATACTATCATAATAAGTAAAATATAAAATATTTTTTTAAATTTACTCATCATTTCCTCCCGTGTAAATTACTGCTTATTTAAAGTATTTTATCAAATATTTTTAGAATATGCTATATATAAAGCATTTTTATGTTATAATAAAAATAAAAGGTGATAAAAATGAATAAAAATGAAATAAGAAATTTTACTTTAAAAATAAGAACTAGTCTTCATCATTATTTTGTAGCTCAAAAATCTCAAATTATTTTAAATAATTTATCTTGTGTATTAAATAATGAACGTTACAAAAATATTCTAATATTTATGGAAATAAAAAACGAAGTTAGTATTTCAAATATTACAAAGCAATATAAGAATAAAAACTTTTTTATTCCAAAAACATTTAAAGATGGTTCTATGAAAATTAATTCTTTAGATAAGGATAAACTTTCTAAAAATAAATTTGGTATTTTAGAATCAGAAGATCCTAATTATATTGATCCTGAAACTTTAGATCTTATAATCGTACCTGGAATTGCATTTGACCAAAACTTAAATAGAATTGGTTATGGTAAAGGGTTCTATGATAAATTTTTAACTTCTATCAAAAAGAATGTTTTAAAAGTCGGAGTATGCTACGATTTCCAACTTTATGATAAAATTCAAAGTGACCCCGATGATGTAAAAATGGATCTCATAATCACCGAAAAACAGTCAGTTATTAGTAACAACCTTGAATTTTCAAAAGATTTTTCAACTTGTTATAATTCTAATCCTGAATAAATCAATATATAAATGTTTAAAAGTTTTATACATGATATTAAACAATATCATGCTCATAAAACTTTTTTATTTTTATTCCTTTAGTTTCTTTAAGAACATCTATGGTTTTATTTATCATTTCTTTTTTTACTAAAATGTAATCTGTATTATAAGTGGAAACTGCAAATATACTTATTTTATTTTCAGATAAAACTGTACTTATTTTAGCTAGAATACCTATTTCACTAAAGTCTAAAACTCCTTCTATTTTTAAACAAGAGTACCCTGATTCTACCTTTGTAACATTTTCTAATTTTCCCATATATAATTCATTTACTACCAAAGAAATCTCATCTTCAGTTATACTTATATTAAAAAAGTCTCCTTTTAATTCATTCATTTTTAAATTTTCTATATCTGTAATCTGTACTATAGAGTAAACTCCAGGCAGCACTATCATTTCTAAATTCATACTTTCTCCTTATTATGCTCAATTTTTAGCTAAATCTTCTAACATTTTTCCGTCTAATCTATACTTTATCCATTCATCCTGACTCTTAGCATTTAAGCTTTCATAAAAATCGATTGACGGTTTATTCCAGTCTAAAACAGACCATTCTAATCTTCCAAAATCATTTTCAAGACATATACAAGCTAATTTTTTAAGAAGCGCCTTACCTATCCCATTTCCTCTAAATTGTTCCTTTACGAATAAATCTTCTAGATATATTCCCGGCTTTCCTAAAAAAGTAGAATAAGTATGAAAATATAAGGCTATTCCAGCTGTTTCTCCATCATATTCAGCTATTAACACCTTTGCATACTCTGTTTCAAATAAAGTTTTTCTTAACTGCTCTTCTGTAGCTGTTACTTCATGTAATAACTTTTCATATACAGCAAGGTCTTTTATAAACTCAAAGATTATACCTGTATCCTCTGGTTTTGCTTGTTTCATCATTATTTTCTTTTTCATTAAAATCCTCCTCTAAGTTATGTTCTCAAAATTTTTCATTTACTAAAATCTATATTAATTTATTTTAGTGTCACTAAAAAACATCTTATTAAGTTGATTTTTACAAATAGATTACTATTTTTTATTTATAATATATTTTACTACATATCTCTCAAAAGTCAAAACCTTTATTAATTATATTAAATTAAAAACTGCTCTAGATTAATATCTAAAGCAATTTATTTTTTTATAACCAACTCTTAAATTTGTCAATATACCATTTTTTTACTATTTGTGTTAAAAAACAATAAGCAAATAATATTCCCATAAGCCATATAAAATAGCTAAAAGGTAGTGCTACTAGATCCACAGATCTTCCAAAAGCTGTAAATGGTATTATAATCCCTAATATCATCACTACGATAGTCGAAATAACCACTGGAAGTGACGCTGTATCTTGTATAAATGGTATTTTTTTTGTTCGTATCATGTGTACAATTAAAGTTTGTGATAATAATCCTTCTACAAACCATCCAGAGTGAAACAGTGCTTGCGCATGTTCTGTTCCCACACTTGCTTTAAAAACATACCACATTACTAAAAATGTAACAATATCAAATATAGAACTTATAGGTCCTATAAAAATCATAAACTTACTTATTCCAGAAGCATCCCATTTTCTTGGCTGTTTTAAATAATCCTCATCCATTGTATCCCAAGGAATTGCTACTTGCGATATATCATATAATAAGTTTTGTATTAAAATATGTATTGGCAGCATCGGTAAAAAAGGTAAAAATATACTAGCTACTAAAACACTAAACATATTTCCAAAATTAGAACTTGCTGTCATTTTTATATATTTTATAATATTTCCAAAAGTTCTTCGCCCTTCTATTACTCCTTCTTCTAAAACCATCAAACTTTTTTCTAATAAAATGATATCCGCTGATTCTTTTGCTATCTCCACTGCTGTATCTACTGATATTCCTACATCTGCGAATTTTAAAGCCGGCGCATCATTAATTCCATCACCCATGTATCCCACAGTATGACCATTTGACTGTAAAGCCTTTACTACTCTTGACTTTTGTAATGGTGATAGTTTAGCGAAAATAGTTACTTCTTCAACTGCATCTTTGAGTTCTTTCTCACCCATTTCCTCTACTTGAAGTCCAAGAAGTATTTTATCTACTTTTATTCCCACTTCTTTACATATCTTCTTTGTTACTATCTCATTATCTCCAGTTAAAACTTTTACAGTAACTCCATATTCATGAAGAGCTTTTATTGCAGTAGCTGCACTATCTTTTGGTGGATCCAAAAAGCCTATGTATCCTATTAAAACCATATTTTTTTCATCTTCTACACTAAATAAACCTTCACTTCTAGGATTAGTTTTATATGCAACCCCTATAACTCTCATTCCATCTTCATTTAGTCCTTTTGATATCCCCATTACTTCATTTCTTATTTCATCAGTAAGTTCAGTAACTTCTCCATTATATTCAGTAAGACTACAAATACTCAACATTTCCTCAATAGCACCTTTTGTAACTAACTGAGTTTCTCCTTTTTTATCTTTTAATACCACAGACATTCTTCTTCTTGCAAAATCAAATGGAATCTCGTCAACCTTTGTATATTTATCCTCAACTGTTTCCAGTCCAATTTCTCGTCCATAATCTATAACAGCTAAATCCATAAGGTTTTTTAACCCTGTTTGATAATAACTGTTTAAATAGGCGTGTTTTAAAACTCTATCATCTTCATTTCCATGTATATTAAGATGCTTTTCCAATACTATTTTGTCTTGTGTCAAAGTTCCTGTTTTATCTGTACATAAAACATCCATTGCTCCAAAACTTTGTATTGAATTTAAACTTTTTACTACTGTTTTATGCTTAGACATAAATACTGCACCCTTAGCAAGATTCGTAGTTACAATCATTGGAAGCATCTCAGGAGTTAATCCTACTGCAATAGATAACGCAAATAAAAACGCACTAACCCAGTCACCTTTTATAAAACCATTTAGAAAAAATACTAAAGGAATCATAACAAACATAAATCTTATCAAAAGCCAACTTACACTATTTACACCTTTATCAAAACTAGTTTGTGGTCTTTTTTCAGCAAGAGTTTTTGCCATTGAACCAAAATAAGTTTGGTTTCCTGTACTTACTATTATTGCTATTCCAGTTCCACTAACTACATTTGTTCCCATAAAACATATATTTTCTAATTCTAAAGCACTTCTTTTTTCATCACTTTCTTTAACGACACTATACTTTTCTACTGATTCTGATTCACCAGTCAGCATAGATTGACTTATAAATAAATCTTTTGAATGAATTATTCTTAAGTCTCCGGGAATTATATCTCCAGCAGCCAATCTTATAATATCTCCTGGAACTAATTCTGACATAGGAATTTCTTGTCTTCCTGTATCTTTTCTTAAAATATCTACTGTATTATGAACTAAAGCTTTTAGTTTTTCAGCCTCTTTATTTGAACGTAACTCCTGAAAAAACCTCAAAAATCCGCTTATACTAACCATTATAACTATAATTATTACTGTTGTCCAATCTTTTGAACCCTGCTTTTGCATTGCTACATCAGTTACAAAAGAAACAACTGCTAAAGTTATCAAAACTAATATAAATGGATTAATAAATGCTTTTGTTAACTGTACATACCACGTATCTTCTTTATTGTAGCTTATTTCATTAAGCCCGTATTGTTCTAATCTTTCTTCTGATTCTTGTTCAGATAATCCCTTGCTGCTGCTTTCTAATTTTTCATATACTTTTTCCATATCTAATTTAGCATAATCAAATAAATCATCTACAGAAAAAACATTCATTTTTTTATCTCTTCTCATTTCCTTACCTCCAAAGTCTTATTTTTTGATATTTTCAAAATTGAAAAATATTTAATAAATATGGAACTTTAGAGAAGCTTAACATAAGCTAAATTTTTAAATCAAATTTTTTATGCATGAAAACTAGTGGAAGTATTCTTCTTCCATAGTTTACGTTGTAAAGCCTATGCCCACTCATCCTCTGTTCTATATCTGTACTGGGTTCTTCTGGCATATCTTCCACCTCCTAAAAATTTTTTAATAAAAAAAGCTCGCCAAAAAATAAGGTAGCGAGATATAATTATCCTAATAATCATCGTACAAGTTTTAGCTTCTCAGGGCAATGAAATTGCATTAGATTTGCCTTGAATCGACATAACCTGCTAACCTGCTAAAGATGTCTCCATCTTTTCGCGGCAGCAATCCGTATCCCTTGAGTTAACCTCACCTACCGATATTCTATTGTAGACACATTATATAACTATACACTTACATGTGTCAAGTTTTTATGTTTTGTTAATTTAAATTTTATATATTAAATCAATTTGTATTAAGCTATTTGTTATGATAATGCAGTGATAGAAAAATTTTTTGGATTATTGAAAAGTGAGATATTTTATTGCAAAAAATTTGAAACAATAGAAAGTTTCATAAGAGAATTAGAGGAATACCTAAATTATTACAATAATAGAAGAATAAAGAGTAAATTAAAAGGACTGAGTCCTGTACAATACAGAATTCAGTCCCTTCAGAACCCAAGAAATTAATGTCCAAGTCTTGGGGGTCACTTCATACAGCTCTTTAACTTATATTATTCCATACAATATTCACACTTTTCCTTATATGAAGGATGCCTTTTTATTTCATCATATAAATAGTTGGAATAAAACAAATTTTTAGGACTAAGGTTTTCTATTCTACAATTTGATTCTAAATTTTTACTATTATGGCACACACCTGTCTCGGTATCTAGGATAAACTGCTCTGTTAAAATAACATCATCTTGTTTCATTATTTGCTCACCTCTTTATTTATATTTTCATCACTTTCAACTTTAGTTTTATAATTAAATTATTCATTTCAAATAAAACTCCTATAATTTTTCCATATTATTATTTCACTTCATTTTTATTAAAATTTATTAATTATATATAATATTTATGTATATTTTCTAGTTTTATTTTCATATACATATGTTACCATTTTTCTATTGATTTGTATATGAAAAATAAAAAGATGGATTCTATTCCATCTAAATAACATAGTATTTTTTGATATTTTAAGTAATTTTATATTTTGAGAATTATTTTTATAAATATCCAAATTTTAAATCATTACAATTTTTGAATTAAAGAGAGAAGACACAGGCATATAAAAAGCAAGGCTAAAATAAAACCTCGCTCTTTTTTACTCTAAATGTAATTTATAATTTCCGAATTTTGATGTGAATTTGTTATACTCTTCTATTGCAATATCTATTTCTACTTCACCATGTCCATCAGTTGTCATTAAGTCCATTATCAAGTTTTCTGAATGTTTTTTACGTTTATGATTTTCTATAGCTAAAAAATGTTTTCTTTTTGAGTATAACTCCAATTCTTTTAATTCTTCTGTAAAATTGTTTGGATTTTCAAGTATTTCCTTTATATTAAAGTACTTCATAGTTTACTCTCCTTTATTATAAAAATATATTTTTATAATACTATCATAATATTGCATAAAAATCAAGACCAGTAATTTTTTTTTCATAAACATCGTATTTCTCTCTTGAGTTTACTCACTTTCAATTAACAAAGTTAAGTAAACATACCTAAATAATTTTTGAATTCGATTAAAATTTCCTCTTAAAATAAAAAAACCAGCTTGATTTTAATTGTGATAATTAAAGCTAGCTGTTTTTTATTTATATAATTTTATTTTCTATGTTGAAATTTTGGACTATGTACTGTTAATTTATCAAATGAATATCCTCTTTGTTTATAATTATTTATTATTGTCTGAAGCGCTTCCACTGTTGTCACTTTAGAACTACTATCATGCATCAATATATTAATTTTCTTCATTCCACATTTAGCAGCATTTTGAGTTAAAATCTCTACTTTTTGTCTCGCAGCAGCAGCATCTGCACTGTCACAATTCCAATCTTGATAAACAAAACCTTCTTCATTTAGCCTATCTATTATTTTTCTAAGTAAATCTTTCTTTACAACTGCATTACTTGAGCCACCAGGAAATCTTGTAACTTTTGCTTCCACTCCAGTTTTTTCATATACTAAATCTTTTAACTTATATAAATCATCAAAGAATGCATCTTCTGATGCATAAACCTTACCATACACATGAGAATATGTATGTAGAGCTATTGTATGACCATCATCTACTATTTGTTTATATAAATCTGGATTCTGACCTATAACGAAAAATGTCGCTTTTACATTATTTTTTTTCAGTATTTCCAATATTCTTTTTGTATTATTTGGTGTTGGTCCATCATCAAAAGTTAGATATACTATTTTTTCATCTTCTATTTCATCAGAAAGATCTTTTCTTAAAGCATTATTTTCATTCTCAAGCTTTGTTAACTCTGTTTCTATTTCTTTTTCTTTTCCATCAATTTTTTTTATTTCACTATTTAGTTCACTTAATTGTACTTTTATTTTTTCATTACTTATAATAGTATATCCTGCATTGCCTAAAACTACAACGCTCATAATCACTACAAGTAAAACAGCTATTTTCTTCATCCTTATTAGTCTCCATTTTTCATATTTTGTAATTCCTTATTTTCATCAACTAGAATTTTTATTTTTTTTTCACTTATTTTCAATTCATCTTCTCTAACTTTTTTTTCTTTTGTCAATTTAGCTAATTCTATTTCATTTACTTTTCTTTCATTCTCCACAATGAAAAATGAAAACAAACCCATTGAAATTGAAATAAAAAATAATGCCAGTAAAATTATTGGGAATTTATTTCTCATGTTATACCTCTTCTTTAATTTATAATAAATTTTATTTTGTTGTGATAGTTAGCTGATATTTTCCAAAAAAATTAAATAAAAAACACCGGATTCCTCCACTGCTATTGATCCATATTATTACTTTACTCCTAAAATATAATCCAACTCAGTTTAGCTAAAATATGTTGTTATCGCAGTTACAATGCCCTATTATAACTTAAATAGGTCATATATGTCAATTCTTTTAGGATCAATTTAAGAGATATTTATACAATTTAGATGAATATTTCACAAAATAGTATCCATAAAAAAAGCCTGATTTTTCATTACTCTCAGGCTTTTATTTAATTAGTAAACTTTATTTTCTTTCTTCGCTATTAATTACATTAACATACTTATCTTCTACAGGAATTAGTGCAAGAGTTTTACTTTTATTTGTAACTAATAATCCTATTTTTGTATCAGTTAATTCTACTTTATCATCTGCACTTACTTTTAACTGTTCTAATCCCTCATTTGAAAATATCTCTTTTGCTGTTAAATTTTCTTTATCTATTAAGCCTTTGTAGTAATTATAATTCTCTTCAACAGTTCTATCATTGCCGTTCTGGCTTCCTCTTGATGACTCTTGTGAAAAAACTGATGGGCTAATCATAACATATATCGAAGTATAAAGTGACATCACAGAAGAATCATCCGCCCCTATATCTATAAAGTCACTCATTGATATTACAGAAAACATCATACATAAAAATAAACTAATTTTTTTCATAATAAACTCCTTTGCTTTTTTATTCTATTTTATAAATTTCTCAAATCAATACTAAATATATTTTCATGCTTTAAGTCTTCTAATAAAACTTCTAAAAATCTTATTCTTTTTAAATTTGACATATCAAAAGAATAAACTGTTTCCAAATCAATTTCTTCTTCTATTAAAATATCTAAATTTACTAACTCTTTTATATGTTTATGTATTTCATATTTAGGTATATCCAATACTTCATATAAGTCCACTTCTTTTATTTTCTTTTTATGGTGTATTATATTAAGAATTCTCAATACATCTTCATATGCTATACATTTTAATAATTTAGTTATCATACTACCTCACAATTAATCTCAAAGTTTATTTTATTTCAAAACATTATCACATTAATATTTTTAAAAATTTTAAAGTAAAATCCTCATTATTAATTCATTTAGACTTTTACCTTTTCAGACTAACTTAAATATCTATTTTACACTTCCATTTATTATTTCTATCTTACCTGTGCCAGTATCTATTTTTGCCTTAGCACCTATTGGTATCGTAACAAATGGTCTAATATGTCCAGAGCTAAACCCGCTCACAACTGGTTTTTTCAACTTACCAAAACTATCATTAAATATATCTTCCAACGACATATCTTGAGGTGCTTCTTTATTCGCCTTATTAAAATCACCTAATATTATTCCACTTGCATCATCAAACTTCCCAGCTAATTTTAACTGCTGAAACATTCTGTCTATTCTATATGTATATTCTCCTACTTCTTCTATAAATAAAATTTTCCCTTTTGTATCAATTTCATACTCTGTTCCCAATGATGCTATTATTAATGATAAATTTCCTCCCACTATCTCTCCACTTGCTTTTCCTTCTCTTATTACTCTCAAAGCTGCATTAGAATAGTCTGATAATTCATAAGAACTTTTATTATTCATTACAGTGTCGAAGAATGATTTTTTTGTGATCTCATCGAAATTTTTATAATTTGAACTCATAGGGCCATGAAATGTTACTAAGCCTGTTTTTTGATTTATTGCAAGAAGTAAAGTTGTTATATCACTATACCCTACAAATATTTTTGGATTTTTCTTAATAGCTTCAAAATCTATTAAGTCCAGCAGTCTAATACTTCCATATCCTCCACGTACAGTTAATATTGCCTTTATATTCTTGTCACGAAACATTTTATTAATGTCATTTGCTCTAACCTCATCTGAACCGCCAAAATTATGCCATTTTGCATAAAATGAGTCTCCCAAAACAACTTTGAATCCTCTAGCTTCTAAATCTTTTACCATAGTATCTGCAGAATCTCCACTATAGTTCGCTGGTGCAATTATTCCTATTGTATCGCCTGATTTTAAAGCCTGAGGCTTTACTATATCATTTGAAAACATAAATGTACTAACTATAACTAATAAAAATAAGATTTTCTTTTTCATACTCAACACCTTTTCATTTTTTTGTATTTATGATTTATTAATTATATTACTATATCATGAAATTCCTAATTTGCATATAGTTTTAAAGAGATTATTTTACTAGTAAATCAAATAAAAAAGATCTAAAAAGCAATGCTTTAAAGACCCTCTAACATTAAATATATTTTTATACCTCTATTCCAAAATAATTCTTAGCATTATTATAACTGATATTTTTCACTATATTCCCTAATAATTCCATATCATATGGCACTTCATTATTTTCTACCCATTCAGAAATCAAATTACATAATATCCTTCTAAAATACTCATGTCTTGTATAAGATAAAAAACTTCTTGAATCTGTAAGCATTCCTACAAATCTTGGTAAAAGTCCTAAATTAGCCAAGTCAGTCATCTGCCTAATCATCCCTTCTTTCTGGTCATTAAACCACCATGC
>JAGOZX010000061.1:0-2663 GCA_018058425.1 Sebaldella sp. | reverse complement strand
GAGAACTCATCTCTTTGTAAAAGCTCATTTGCTTTATTCCATATTTTTTCAGCTGTTTTAGTACTTAATACATCTTCTATTCCAAAATATCTTTTTAACTCTAAGTGAGCCCATGCATATAGTGGATTTCCTATAGAATTTTCCATAGTTTCTGCCCATTTATAAAACTTTTCTTTGTCTGGTTTATCTCCTGTTATATAATCCTCTGTTATACCATTAATTCTCATAGCTCTCCACTTATAATGGTCCCCACCTAACCATATTTCAGTTATATTTTTATATTTCTTATTTTCCGATATTTCTTTTGGACTTAAATGACAGTGATAATCAATAATTGGCATTTCTTTTGCATATTCATGATATAATTTTACTGCTGTATCATTTGTTAATAAAAAGTTGTCATTCATAAAGTTTTTCACTTTTTTGATACCTCCCAAGTATTTAAGTATTATATTAATGTATACCTTGATTTTATTATTTGTAAAGCTCTTTTTTTAAAACTTATTTTATCAAAATCTACCCTGCCTGTCTAACGTCATTGTCTTAAGCTATTCTATATAAAAACTTATTTTTTACTTTTTTTTCCTCTAAAATAATTCTTATATTTTTAGTAATATATTAATTTTTTAAATCTATTTTTCTTGATATCCCTACTTAAACACTGGGTTATTAGATTCTATTTAAATCTATGACCTTCTTCCATATTTGTTAAGTCATAATCTAAATATTTATTGTATATACAAAATATATGTTTGTACACTCAAAAAAACCTTGAAGTATGAAAAAAAATAAGTTATACTTAGTGAAAGAATTAAAAAGGAGGATTTTATGAATTTATGGGTTATTTTAAACGTTATTGGATTACTTGTATTAATATATATCTTATATCAAATGCAAAAAAAACATTTTTCTTTTACTAAAAGAGTTTTTTCTGCACTAGGTTTAGGTATAATTTTTGGTCTTATACTACATTATGCATATGGACCTGCTTCTGATACTATGGCTATGACTAAAGACTGGTTTAATATTATTGGAACTGGTTATGTAAGTTTATTGCAAATGATAGTTATACCACTTGTTATGGTGTCTATAACTTCTGCAATAATAAATTTAAAAGATAGTAAACAACTAGGAAAAATGGGTGGAACTGTAATTTTAACTCTACTAATAACAGCGTCAATAGCTGGTTTGGTTGGAGTTTTAGTATCACTTTTATATAAGCTTGATGCTACTGGAATGTTGCAGGGAACTGCCGAATTAAATAGGGCAGAATATTTACAAAATAAATTAGGAGAAGCTAGTACAACTTTTCCACAGAAATTTTTAGAATTTTTACCTAAAAATCCATTTTTAGATATGACAGGTGCAAGAAATACTTCTACAATAGCAGTGGTAATCTTCTCAGCTTTTGTAGGAATTGCTGTATTAGGTATACAAAAAAAGAAACCTGAATCAGCTAAATTATTTAAAGATATGGTAAATGCTGCACATGATGTTGTAATGAGAATAGTTACTCTTGTATTAAGACTTACTCCATATGGAATTTTAGCACTTATAACAAATGTACTTGCTACTAGTGACTTTTTACAAATTTCTAAACTTATTAAGTTTATTTTCGCTTCTTATACAGCTATAATAATTATGTTTATTATACATTTAATTATTCTGGCCCTGTTTAAATTGAATCCGATCATCTACTTAAAGAAAGTTTTCCCTGTGTTAACATTTGCATTTACTTCAAGAACAAGTGCAGGAGCTATTCCTTTAAATATCGAAACTCAAACTAAGAAACTAGGAGTTTCTGCTGGAATTGCAAATTTATCTGCTACTTTCGGAGCTACTATTGGTCAAAACGGCTGTGCTGCTATTTACCCTGCAATGCTTGCTGTTATGATTGCACCAACTGTGGGTGTAAATCCATATAGTATTTCATTTATCTTGAAACTAATAGTAATTATAGCAATAAGTTCTTTTGGAGTTGCTGGTGTTGGTGGAGGTGCTACTTTTGCAGCCCTTATTGTCCTTTCATCGTTAGGTTTCCCTATTGGGCTTGCAGGATTATTGATTTCAGTTGAACCATTGATTGATATGGGAAGAACCGCTCTAAACGTAAATGATTCTATGCTTTCAGGCGTTGTAACTGGTAAAATATTAGGAGAATTAGATACTGATATCTATAATGATAAAGAGCTAATTTCATCTGATATATCTGAAACACAAATATAGAAACTTTTTAAATATAGTAAAAAAATTAAGAGGGTAGTCTCAAATACTTTATGTAAATGAGTAAAACCCTCTTATTTTGGTATGTTAAAAAATAAATTTTGTCATTCTGAGGAACATAGTGACGTGAGAATCTATTGTAAGTACTATAAATCCTAACATACCTTTACACTATCCTTCTACTGAAAGCTTATTCCATTCATTTTTTAAATCAATAATAATTTTTCTGACTGTCTCACCTTTTGTTGTAACATTAATTTTATAAGCTCTTTTATCTTTTTCATCTATTATTCTTTCTACATAACCTTCTAATACTAATCCTTTTACAGCCTTTATTATACTTCTTTTATTTGTTAATAAAAGCTCAACTAATTTTTTTTGGCTAATATCATTTTCTCCATAAAGTATATTCATAATAGAATATTGTATAAAATTAATAT
>JAGOZX010000130.1 GCA_018058425.1 Sebaldella sp. | reverse complement strand
CCTATATAGTTTTTACCTTCATAGTATAAGTTTATTTTTCTTGTATCTTTATTTAAGTCTGTTATACAGCTATAAGTCCTTTTGCTCTTATAAAAATCTAATAATTCTTTATTTATTTTATTTTCACTTACTTTTGTTTCACCTGATATTCCTAAAAAACAAATGCTTAAGAAAAATATAAATTTAAAGATTGGCATAATTTCATCTCCTTTCTTTTTATTTTGGTTCTCTGTCAACTAGTGGGGTCAAAAATTGCTGAAACCCTTATGCAATCTTCAATTGTATTAGTTTTTTCAGTATTTCAAAACTTTTGATCCCATATGAGACCCTTTTTATTACTTTTATCTTATTATTATATCCTTCCACAAATCCATTATCTTTCTTGTATTTGAATGAATTTATTATCTCTTTTTTCCAATTCTTATACGTTTTTGATAAATATATACATTCTTTTATTTCTGAATTCTCTAATTTCACAATTAAATCTTCTAATTTTTCTTCAAATTCTTCTAAGCTTTCTAAATTTATTAATTTGTAAAATTCTACTTTATATTCATAACATTTAGAAAATATTTCATTCAATTTCTTTAATTTCTCTATTTTCTTTTGCTGTTTTTCTGATAGATTTAAAGGATTTAATGCTATTAACTTCCAATATTTCTTTAACTCTTTATATTTTACATCTTGATTATATAGTCTTATTCTTACTGCTCTTATCATCCATTCCATTTGGCGTACATAATGATATTTATCTGCTATTATTTCTGCATTTGGAAGTACTATTTTTATTATATTTCTAAACTGCATGAATAAATCTATTACTACTTTTGAAGGTTTTATTGTTAAACTTTCTAAATATTCTTTTATTGTATTTGACTTTCTATCTTTCAATATTGTTAATAGTTCTCTATTTCCATTATAGACTGCTAATTGGTATTTCTCTTTATCTGCATTTCCTTTGAACTCATCAAAATGAATTGTGTCAGTTATTTCATTGCTAGTTTTTACTTTTAATTTCATAAAATATCTTAATACACTTGATAAACTTATTCCTACTTCATTTCCTATTTGTTTAAATGACTTTATATAGCTAAAGTGGAGTGTTAAATCATTTACAACATTTTTTGAAATACTATGTCTTTCCTGAACAAAGTCTAGTTTTCCAGTTTCTCTTTTATTACAACAAGGACATATATATCTTTGTTTTCTTACGTGAATAATTACTTTATTAGTTCCATAATTTTTATCTTTTATATGGACTTCTTTGTAATCCTTTATATTCATTTTTCTACCACAACACACTGGTCTTTTATCTATTCTGATAGCATCAACATGATAAGTATTTTCAAAAAAATATAATTTTTTTATTTTTACCCCTTCAATATCTGGTCTAAATTTAGTATAATTAATTTGCATAAGTAAAATTCCTTTCTGTATTTTAGTTCGCAAAAACATAATACTATTGAATTTTTACTTATGCAATTTTTTTTTTACTTTTTCACCCCACTAGATAGTATACAACCTTTATTTTTTTAATTTAATTATATTTAACTCGTTATCCCTAATTATTGGAGAACCATTTGTATCTAAAATCCAATTATTTTTATTATAATCCCTAAAATCCTTTATATTCCCTAAAAATTCCAATTTATTTGTACTTGGATTAAAAGTGAAACCTGAAGGAACCATTTCATAGCTACCTTTAAAATAATTATAATCACCAGGAGTTCCAACTGTCATTGAAAAACCAGTAGTTCTTCCTGAATCTAAATCTGTGGGTGAAAAATACTCACTATTATAATTTGGAAATTTTATTTTAGTTAATGCACCTGATGAAAGCGGAGAAGTTGGATCAGGTGTTCCAAAGTACCCATCAGCCGCTGAGTGCAAATGACTAGCTTTTTTAATTACAGCACCATTAGGTAAATAAACGGCAGCTAACCCTATATCAACACCTGCTTCTAATCCTAAAACACCAGGAGTATAGTCATAAACTTCTTTTTGATTTCCTGCTTTATCATATACTGTTACCATATACACTAAGTATCCAACTTCTAAATTTACTTTTGGATCAGATGAAATAGTATTATAATTATTTAATCCATCAAAATCAGCACTATTTGCATTTGTAAAGACTTTTCCTGAATATGGATCAAATTCGTTACTTAATTTACCATCACTATCTTTTATAAAATAAAATGTATTTTCTCCGCCATAAACTAAATAATTTCCTGTTTCTCCACTTTTGTCTTTAGCGTATATTTTATTGCCATTTGAATCAACTCCATATAAAACCTTATCACTTCCTGTATAGCTAGTTATTCCATCTGTAAAATTATTTTTATCATTTCTAGTTTTATCAACATCAATAACAATTAAATTGACATCTCCTGAAATCCCTTGCTGTTTTTTAAGGTCTTCCAAAGCTTCTGCTATATCTTCACTATTTCCAGAATTTAGTTTTGTTATTATTTCTTTTCCTGCTTTTATTATTTCTCCAGGTAATTTACCAAACTGAACCATATCATTAATTAATTCATCTCTCTTATTCTTATTAATTAAATCAGTCCCCAACTTTGTATCAATCTGATCTACCTTTTCATCTTTCGTCACTACCTGAGCTTTCTCTATATCTGTATTTATTCCTCTATCTTCTAAATCCACCTTTGTTCCATTTTCTGTAACTACTACATTTGAAAATGTTGCATTTGTGTCCTGTTCCTTATTCTCACTACCATATTGTATTGCTGTTTCTGGTACTGCGTTCTTTCTATCCATTCCACTTAACCCTATATTATAATTCTCACTATTATTATAATCTTTTAAATCCTCTGTTACAAGTTTTTTCGTATCTATATTTAATGGTTCATTTATACTACCTATTATTGCTCCTATATTTGTCAAAGTATCTTCTACTTTTATCTTTCCTCCATTAGTCGCAATTATACTAGTCTGATCATTTACCCATTTTGCATCTCCATTAGTTTGACCATAACTCATGTCTCCACCAACAGAGTTATATCCTTCCATCTCATTTGCTGCGTTCCTTACATCATTATGACCATAATTAATTCCTGCACTTGCATTCTTCCCATGTGTGTAATATTCATCTTGTAATGATACTACATTTAAGTTTCCACCTATATCAAAGTTTATCTTATCTGCTGTTACATTTGCTCCTTTAAATGTGGCGTCTTCTTTTGTTACTAATTGGAATGTTCCTCCTGCATTTATCACTGTATTATCATAACTTGTTGATGTTGTATTTGAATTCCCCTTACTTCCATTTATTCCTCCTGTTACTGTATTTCCTATTACATCATATCCTACACTTGCTCCTGATGAACTTGATTTTGTATCATTAGTATATGTATTTTTTCCTGCTAAAGCTTCAAAACTTTTTGCATCAATAATAAGATTATCTCCTACATTAATTTTTTGATTTACAAATCTTACATCTCCTTCTGATTCTACTATCATATTGCCACCAACATTAATAACCCCTGCTACTGATCTTGTTCCACTTGTATTTGATTCGTATTTACTTTGGCTTACATTCAATGACACATTCGCTGATACTCCATAACCAGCTAAATCTGATGGTTTTGATATATTTCCTATAGTTCCCTTCATTCCATCTACTACTGCTTGTGATAAGTCTGCTCCTGCTTTTACTGTATCTCTATATAGTCCTAATCCATCTCCATATGAATTTATCAATTGTGACTTATTATCAAAACCATATTTTCCATTATTATTAAGTACATCATCTGCACTGCTTATAAAACTAGTTACTGTAGAGCCTACACTTGCTGTTATTCCTATACTACTACTCTTCTGCTTAGTTTTTTCCTCATAAGTCTCTTTAGCATCTAATAATTCTACTCCATTTATTCCTCTTATGATTAAGTCTTCTCCAACATTAGCCTGCATTGCTTCTGTTCTTATTCTATTTCCTGCGTCTAATACTGTACTTCCCTCTGACATTAATGATGATACTGCCACTACTGTATTATTACTTGTTTGTTCTAAACTATTTTTATTGTAACTTATACTTGCCGATAAACCTCCTCCTCCACTTGAGAAGTTTGTGCTAAATCCACTACTTTTTTCTTTTCTACTGTATTCATTATTTAGTGTATCTGCTGATATATTTATATCATTTCCTGCTGTAGCTACTATGTTTCCACCTGTATTTTCTATTCCATCTTTTACAGCAACTATATTTGAAGCTCTTACATTTATATTATTTCCTGCTTCTAATATTACATTATTTCCTACTATTGTTGAAGCTACTGCTCCTTCTTTATAGTCCTTTTCTTCTAAACTATATTTTGAAAATGTTCCATTTTTCTTTTTGATTGTTTCTGTATACATTGTATCTTTATCATTTACTATATTTATATCATTCTCTGCTGTCATCTGAACTGTTCCATCTGACATTACAGAACTTCCCTTTATATTTATATTCTTTGCATCTATTACTACATTTCCTACTCCTGTTACTTCTGAGCCTATCTTTTGATTTATTTCATATGATTCATGTCCATATTTTATTTTTTCTGTTTGGCTTTCTTTTAAATTTATTGTTGAGATTTTGACTTCATTATCTGCTTGGATATATGTTGTATCTCCTGATTCTGTTATGGCTCCTCTTGATATGTAGTTATTTCCTGATATGACAGTGTTTTCTCCTGCACTTATTAAGCCTGTACTTTGGATACTGTCTGCTTCATAAGTCCTCTTTTTTCCATTTAAACTATCTGTTACTTTTGTTTTATCCCCTGTTGTTATATTTACTATATCTCCTGTAGCTATTAAATTAAGATTTTCTTTTGCTCCTATTGTTGCTCCTATATTTAAGATATCTTTTGAAGAATTTATTGATATATTATCTCCTAATATCTCTGCTCTTAATTCTCCTACACTCTTATTTATTACATTATTTGCATTTACATAAACTGATTTTCCTTCTATTCTCCCTTGATTTAATAAATCTCCACTATTTATTGCCAGTGTTTCTTGTGCTGATATTGTTGTTGTTGGATTTTTCATAGTAGATAATGTAGTTTGACTTAAGTAAACTTGCGGTACTAATACTTTCTCTCCATTTACTTCTTTTTCTACATACCAAATTATATCACTTTTTAATGCTGCTACCTGTTCTTTTGTTAATTCTACTCCTAATGATAACTGGAGATTCTTACTTGTTTCTACTCCATTATCCAGTAAATCTTTTATTAATGCTGTATCTGTTTTTCCATTTATGAATCTTGTTCCCAATGTTTCAAATATTACTGTATTTAAGTATTTTGTTTCATAATATGAATCTCCCAGTCTTCTTGCTAAGTTCCATTCATTTGCTTCATTATATCCCAATCTACTTAGAAAATAGTCACTTCCAAAGAATTTATTTAAATCTATATATTGTGATCTTGTTTCTATTAAATATTTTGATGATGGATCCTTACTTTGTGTAAATAGTTTACTTACTGTATCATTAAACATGTTAGTGTTAAATGGTATTACTCCATCTCTTACTACTGCTGCTATTTCTGTATTATCTACATGTATTGTTACAGGATCATAATACAGATTTACATCTACATCTTTTGTTGTTATTGTACTTGGATCTACTGTTACTCCTGACTGAATAACATATCCATTACTTATTGTTGGAGTTCCTTGGATTACTACATTATTTCCTTCTATTACTGACACTGAATCTGCTATGTTATAGTCTCTTGATGTTCCTATTAGACCTCTT
>JAGOZX010000060.1 GCA_018058425.1 Sebaldella sp. | reverse complement strand
ATATTATGATATGTGTAAAATATTTTAATAGATTGTAAAAAAATAAAATATGAACCTTTTAAATTAAGAAATAAATAAGTATCACAAATAAATTATAAGAGTTATTTTTTTATTATAAAGTAGTAAAATTAGCTTTTTAGCTATAAAATAACGAAATAATATTAATTATTGATTATTTTAATTAAAAATAGTATAATATTACTAAAATGTTTTAAAAATTCATGAAAGGACATAATTAGTTTTAAAAATAAAAAAAATTTATATTGGGAGATGGAATGAAAAAGAATAAAAAATTATTAATGTATTTCTTAGCTATTAATTCACTATTCACAGTTAACGCAGCTGCGAAAGTTGACACAACAATAAAGTACGACAAGTTATATGGTAACATATTAAAAAATTTAGATACTGGTAAATCCAATGATGAAAATTATAAAATAATAGAAAATGCTCTTAGCAAAAGAAATAAAGAGTTGAAAGACTTGTACGCGCAGAGTGATTATATAGTAAAACCCGAATTTTTAGAATGGCAGATATTTTTTAGTGGATTTTACACAGAAAAAAATGGTGGAGATAATACATCTTCAAACGCTAAATATAGTTCAGATCCAGAAAATGGAGATGGTTCAGGTGGTCAATTTAAACCATATATGACTCCAGATGAGCCAAAAGTAATAGATTTAGGGATGAATATTCCCATGAAAATGGTAAATGTAACTCCAATATCTATAAATCCAGGAGCAGTGACAGCCCCTAGTATTTTTGATGTATCAGCGAATGTAACGTTACCAACAGCACCTGCTGTTGTTAATTTAGATTTACCAGCATTTTCGCCTACAGCACCTGTTGTTAGTCAGCCAACGATTTTCACTCCACCTGCATTAGATAAAATTTCTACTGGTTTTGGACAAGGGTCACCGGTTGGATTTAATCCTCAGATAAATGTTATCATAGGAAATGCTAGTGTTACACCTAATTCTGGGACAACTACAATAACAACTTTAGGAAGTTCTCAGTTTAGTGTGGCAGGATCAAACTTTACGTGGGTAGGATATAATGAACCAATAAAACAAGCAACTGGGACTCAAACTGGACAAGTGGCAGTGGGATCATATACAATGAATGGTTCAAGTTTTCCATATACATTTATAAATGCACTTGCAGGTTCATACGACGTAAGTGGGAATTGGATATTTAAAAATCAGACAACAAATACTACAGGAAGTAATACAACAAGATTTGCAAGTGTAAATCATGCATATGGAGACAGAGATAAGAATACAGTATTTACTATAAATAGTGGATCAAATATAGATTTATATGGAAGAACAGATGGTTTTATGACAGTAGGAATAGAATATCAATCATTTGATGCGCTTCCAGCAAATGTCGTTAATAATGGTGTAATTACACTAAAAGAAGGAAAAAATTTATTTGGAATGACAATTATGATTGAAAGTTACGATACTAGTAGTTGTTTTTATAGTTCTTCTGGGAGCCCAACTTTGGATGCCTCATGTGGTACGCTTGTAAAAAAACCTCTTGAAGAGTCAAGTATAGAAAATAAAAATAAAATAGTAATAAACAGTACTGAAAGTATAGGAATTGACTTTGCTCAATATAGTTATTCACCAACAGGTAAACCATTGACAATTTATGTAGGATCAGGAAACATTGAGGTAAATGGTTCTAAAAACTATGGTATAAGAGTACCAGGTGTTTTTGATACACAAGTTAATGGAACAGAGTACTTTAAAGAGACAGTAATTGATGGTTCAGGTGGGACAATAACGGTAGCTGGGTCAGAAAATGTGGGTATTTCATTATCTAAAAAAATAACTGGATCTACACTAGTTACTGGAGTACATGGACTAAGTGCTTCAAATACATCAGACATAATAGGAAATATCAGAAATTTAAATGTTTCATTAAATGGTACAAAGGGTGTGGGAATACTAAGAAATGCTAATTTTGTCTCAACGGCTCCGCAAGATATAACTTTAAATACTGGAAATGTACAAAGTATCGGATTTGGAGATGCAGCAACTGAAAGTGTTTTAATAAGAACTGATAAATATGGTATAGTTTTAGATAGAGATATTAGTGTAAATAATACAAGTGCTGTAAATTCAGCTGTAAATAATGTAATACTAATGTCAAATGATGTAAATAATTTAGGAAATGGTCTTACATTTGTAAAGAATAATGCAAATATAACTATAGGAAATAACTTGAGTAATACAACAGGACTACTCTCAATAAATGGTGGTAATCTGATAAACTCAGGAACAATAACAGTAGATGGCACTAATTCACAAGGGATTTCAGTTTTTGGAGCTGGTGCTGGTCTTAGAGAAGCAACAGGAACAAATACTGGAACAATAGTAGTAACTGGAAATAATTCAACAGGAGTATATAATAACGGTACTTTTACTATGACATCAGGAACAGTAGAAGCTAATGGAGACCAATCAGTAGGTATATTTGCAGAAGCTGGTAATAATAAAACGAACTTAAATGGCGGAATAATCAAGTCTTCTAATAGTGGAATAAGTTTATTTACAGGAGATAACGCTACAATAAACCTAAATGGAGCCTCATTAGAAGCAAATGATAAGGGACTTTTAATATATACATATAAAAATGCAGCTACTACAACATCCACAGGTCATATAAATATAACAGGTACGGTAAATGCTACAGTAAATGCTGGAGGAACTGCATTTTATTTAAAAGGAGACCCGTCAGATATAACAAACTTTATTAATAGCATATTTACTGGAACGGGAGTTTTAAACCTAAATATGGCTAGTTCTGATTCTAGATTATTTATACTTGACAGTCCTAGTAATCCAATAACATTAAGTTCAGCTACTGGAACATCAGTTTCATCATTAGTTCCAGCATCAAAGGTAAATATAATAGGAACAGGATATAAACCATATGCTGTATTTAAAGGTGAACTTATAGTAGATCAAAATGTAGATTTAGATAATACAAACGATCCATATAACAGACTAGATTTTTTATCATCTAAAACAACAGTAAATTCTGGAGTAGTAATGACTGGTACAAATAATACACAGTCAGCGATAGCACAGAGAAACTATATAGGGACATCTGGAAGAGATGAAATAATAGTAATAAATAATGGAGAAATAAGTCAATCAGGTCAAAATACAATAGGAATAGTTACAGACTTTGGAAATATAGAAAATAATGGTAAAATTTCAGGAACAGGAGACAGCTATATAGGTATCTACGGTGCAAATGGGACATTAAGTAAAAATACAGGAACTGTAGAAATAGGAAATAGTGGAATAGGAATATATGGAAGTAACTTTTTATCCACAACTGCGCCTGGTTATGGTACTAAATTTATAGAGATAGAAAATACAGGAGTTATAAAGTCAACAGGTACAACTTCAGGAAGTTTTGGGATATATTCAAAAAATGCTGAACCTCTTATAAATGTGGCAGATGCAAAAATTACTCTTTCTGGAACATCAGATATTAATGTATCATCAGCTCAGGGAGGAGTGGGTGTATATTCTGAAAGAAATACAGTTACAGGTGGCGGAAAAATAACTGTAGGAGAAAAAGGAATAGGAATGTACCTAGGCCAAAGTAATGTTAATCTGAATGGAATGGAAATAAACTTAAATGGAAATGATTCAGTTGGGCTTAATTTAGATAGAAGTAATATTTCTGGAAATGCTGTATTTAATGTAAATGGAGAAAGAATTGTATTATTAAATCTTAACTCTGCAATACCAGTAAATTCATATGTTAACTATGATGGATTTACAGTAAACTCAACAGCAAACTCTTCTTATGTAGGAGGAAATATAACTAATGCAGGTTTCTACACTAATGGAACAAATGTAATAAACAATAAAGGTACACTTGCAATGGGGAAAAATTCAGTGATACTACTTGATTCAGCAACAAATATTATAGCCGGAAATGATTCAGTGGTAGGGATGGCAGATGGTATCTATAATGGAGTAATGCCTTTTAATTTTACTGGAACAGGAGCTGTATCAAATAAGGAATTAGTAAATAAAGGAAATATAACAATCGGAGATAACTCAGCAGCATTATATACTAAAAATAATGCAAAATCAGAAAATTCTGGAAATATAACTGTAGGCAAAGATTCTGTGGGCTTATATGGAGATACAGTAAATGATATCTTAAATACTGGGAATATAATAGTAGGTGAAAATTCAAAAGCTATTTACTTAAAAGAAGCAGTACTAACAAGTGATGTAAATACAGGGAAAATTTCAAGTACTTCTAATTCTGCAATAGGGATTTATTCAGAATATACAGGGACAGTACCAACATTAATAAAAACATCAAATGAAATAGACTTATCAGGAGATAAAACAATAGGAGTATATGCAACAGGAACTGGTGTTCAAAATGTAGAAAACTCTAATATAATAAAGATAGGTGACTCTACAGATGGAAATAATCCAAGTATGGGGATATATAGTAATAATGCTGGTAATAATATAACAAATAGTGGTGCTATGACAGTAGGTAAAAAATCTCTAGCAATTTACAATGTAGGTGGAAATGTAGTAAATAATGGAACTTTAAATATAGGTGAAAATGGAGTTGGAATATTTTCAGATGGCGGGAATATAACTATTTCTAATGCATCAAATGTAAATATAGGAAATAATTCAGCTATTGGTGCTTATGGTGTAAATGGTACAAATATACAAAATAATTCAAGCAATATAAATATAGGAAATGGAAGTTATGGATTTATAGCAGAATCAGGATCAAATCTGACAAATAATGGATCTATGATACTTGGAGATAATGGAGTATTTGTTTATGGTGATGGAGCAGGAACAATTACAAATAACTCAAGTGGACAAATAACAGCAACAGGTTCAGACAATATTGTATTTTATACAGTAAATGGTGGGACAGTAGTAAATAATGCTAATATCATAGCAAATACAGGAACAGGGAATGTAGCAATATATAATTCAAATGGAAGCATAACTAATACAGGAAATATCTTACTAGGAGACTCTGTATTAGCTTATAATTCAAATGGAACACTAGATGACGCAAATAGTAAGTATTCTGTAGGAATATATGGTGAAAATTCAGTTGTAGAAAATCATGGTAGTATAGACTTAGGAATAAATGCAGTTGGATTATATGTTAAGGATAATACAACAGTTGCAAAGAATTATGGAAGTATAACAGCAGGAACAGCAAGTAATCCAAAAGCAGGAGCAGTAGGGATATTTACAGATGAGGGAGCAGGAGTAGAAAATCATGGAAATATTACACTTTATGGAGATGGAGTAATTGGAATAGCTGGTACAAATGCGGATAAAATAACAAATTATGGAACAGTGTCAGTAACAGGAACAGGAGCAATAGGAATTTATACAGCTCTAAATACAATAGTAGATAATCAAGGAACAATAAATGTATCAGGAAATAATGGGATAGGAATAATAGCACCAGCAGGAAAAATAATCAATAGTGGAGCAATAATATTTTCAAATGGTGCAACAGGAATACAAGAAAATAGTCAATATCCACTTCCTGAATTAATAAATGCAGGAATAATAAAAGTTAATGGAGACTTTGTCAATACAGGAATGGATATATCTATAAAACCAGATTTAAGTACAATACAGAAGTCAACAGAAAATGGAGTAGACTTTGTAATGAGTAGTGGAAGTATATCGGCTAATACAATGGTAATAACAGATACAGTGAAAATATTACCAGATTTCTCACAAGGAACAAATGCAAAAGTATATAAATTAGAAGATGTTTTTATAACAAGTAATATATCTTCACCAACAAATAAGTTACCAGTAGTAAGTAAGTCATTAACATGGGAAGCTACACCAAATGTAAATGATGTAACTGGAAATATAGATATTTATATGCAGAAGAAAGATTATCATAATTTTACAGATGGCCTATGGTTTGATGATATGGCTACAGCCTTAGATAAAGGTTATTCTAATTCTACAGGAAAAGCAGGAGCATTATATGATAAAATAGATTTAATAGAATCAGAAAAAGACTTTAGACATGTAATGTCAAGTTTAGCTGGTAATATTTATGCGAATATAAATCAAAGAGAAGATGATATCGCAAGAACTCTTGAAAATGCTTTAGACTTTATGGAAACTTCAACAAATAATACAAAAGAAAATGTAAAAGTAAATATAATAGCTGGAAAAGGTAAAACAAAAGAAGATACTGATGGTGTGACTAGCTATGACTACACTACAACAGGAGTATTAGGACTAAGAGAAGTAGAAAGAACTTATAAGCATACATTTGGATACTCTCTAGGATATTTACATACAGGTTTTGAATTTGAAGATGGAAATAACAGTGAAGAATGGGTAGATACTATTCAGATTGGTGGACACAATAAATATAACGTAAATGGATGGGAATTAAGAAATGATCTAACAGGAAGAGTAAGTTTTCATAATGTAGATAGAAATATAGACTGGGCAGAATCTGGAAGATCAGAAATGAACGGAACATATGAAACTTATAGTATAACAAGTGATAATATACTTGGAAAAAAGATAGAATTAAGTAAAAATACAAGTATTACTCCATATGGTGCATTTAGAGTAATGTACGCAGTAAGACCATCATTTGAAGAAAATGGCGATGAATCTTTACAAGTAGATGGAAATGATGCTTGGAGTGTGAAGCCAAGAGTTGGTGTGGCATTAAAAGGAGCAGTTCCTTTTGGTAAAACATCTGGATGGGAGTTAAAAGGCGCACTTGATATTGGATATGAGTATGAGTTAGCTGATTTAAATGAAAGAGAGTACGCAAGATTAACAGGTGTAGAAGATAAATATCATAAGTTATCAAAACCTGAGAGTGAAGAAGGAACATTTAAAACAAGAGCAGAAATAGGTGTAGAAATAACAGATAGATATGGAATCTTTATAAATGGAGAGTATTCTATTGGTAATAATGACAGAGATGATTATAGAGCTGGAGTAACTTTAAAAGCAGTGTTTTAAAAAAATTAAATAAAAAAGACCAGTATTCTATATAGGCTGTTCTCGAATTTTTGAGAGCAGCTTTCTTTTTTTCACTCATGGAATTGAGTTTAACGGTTTTCTAGAGTTTATAAAAAAATTGGAAAACTCTTTTTTATAAGCAGTATCAAGGCTTTTTGTAAAGAAAAGTTCTTTTAAAAAGTATTTTTTGAAAATAACAATAATTATGCTAGAATATAACAAACGCATTCAAGGAGGAAAAATGAAAAAATATAGAAATATAATTTTAGGTGGAAGTTTAATATTATTATTAAATTCTTGTTTAGTAAGTAGCGCAGTGGGGACAGTAGTTGGAGCAGGTGTTGGAGCAGCAGTAGAAATAGTAAAGTTACCTTTTAAATTAATAGGTGGAATTATAAATGTAATAAGTGGAAGTAATAGAGATAAAGAAATAAATAAAGTAGGAATGTCAAAATATGAAAAGAAAGTTTCGGAAATTTTGGAAAGAAAAAAAGAGACAATTAAATTTGGCACTTTTAATGTATATAGTTATAAAGACTTAAAATTTCAAGAAATAAAGGTTTCTGGAAGTGAAAAACCAATGCAGTTAGAAGATACGAAATCAAATATTAAGTTTTCTTTTACAGCTACACTAATTGATACTAAAGATGTTAGTTCGAAAATAAGTGAATTAGAGGCTACAGAAGGAGTACAGAAAATATCTGAAAGACAAATAGGAGATATGAAAGTAAGAGAGTATACTATGACTATTAATAACACAAAAGATAAGAAGATAGAGACATATAACCTTACAGCATATGAAAAAAATAATCAAATTTTACTATATCAATACTTAGTATCAAATGATGCTGCATTTGATGTAGAAGAAGTTTTATTTAAAGATTTGATCAGTAACACATTCTAATTCAAAAGGATTTATAATGGATAAAAAAAAAATAGAAAAGCTTATGCATGAATTATTAGTTGAACTTGGCGAAGATGTAAGCAGAGAAGGAATAAAAGACACTCCAAAAAGGCTTCCTATTGTATATGAAGAGATTTTTGGTGGAATGAATAAAACTGTAAAAGATGTGGTGAAAAAGACTTTTAGAGTGGAGAAAAATGATATTATAATAGAGAAAAATATACATTTCTACTCTATGTGTGAGCATGATTTTTTACCATTTTTTGGGCAGGTTCATATATCATATATCCCAAATAATGAGGTATTAGGATTTGGTGATGTGGTAAAAATAGTAGACCTTTTTTCAAAAAGACTTCAAATCCAAGAAAGAATGACAAGTGAAATATGTGATGCAATTTTTGAATTTACAAATTGCCAAGGGATAATGGTAATTGTTAAAGCGAGGCATCTGTGTATGGAAATGAAAGGTGCTAAAAAAGAAAATACTGAAATTATTACCAGAGCAGTGCGTGGGAGTTTTGAAAGTAATGCTGATTTGAGAAATGAAGCATTAGGATTAATGAGGATTTAGGAGGCTGATTTGGAGGCTAAAGACAAGATTTACATAAAAGACTTAGAATTGATAGCTTATCATGGTGTACTAGAAGAAGAAAAGCAATTAGGACAAAAATTTTTAATTTCATTGGAAATAAGTACTAGCTTGAGAAAAGCTGGATTAACAGATGATTTAAATAATACAATAAGCTATACAGAAATTTGTGATGATGTAGAAAAATTATTTTTAAGTAAAAAAAATGACTTGATAGAAAAATGTGGTGAAGAGATTGCAGAACTAATTTTAAAGAAGAATGATTCTATCCAAAAGGTAAAGGTTACAATAAAAAAACCTTGGGCACCTATAAGAAAAATTCTTGATTATGCTGCAATAGAAGTAATTCGTGGAAGACATAAAGTATTTATTTCATTTGGTTCAAATTTAGGAGATAAAAAGCAGAATATAGAAGCAGCTTTGGATAAAATAGGAAGGCTTACAAATACAAAAATAATAAAAACATCTTCAATTATTGAAACTGAACCTTTTGGAAATGTGGAGCAGGATATATTTTTAAATGGCGTTGTGGAAATAGAAACTTTTATGGAAGCAGATGAATTATTAGAGTCATTACTAAGTATAGAAACAGAACTTGGAAGGGTAAGAGAAGTAAGATGGGGACCAAGGATAATTGATTTAGATATATTACTTTATGATAGTGATATTATAAATAAAGAGAATCTTACAATACCTCATCCGTGGATGAATGAAAGAATGTTTGTATTAGTTCCACTTTTAGAAATTGCACCTAATGTAATAGAGCCTTTAAGTAGTAAAAGAATTAGGCAGTTAAAAGAGGAATTAGAAGATAAAATAAAAAAATCAGGGATTAAGTGATTCCTGATTTTTTTATGGCTAAGATTATATTTGGTGGTGGTGATTTCTCTAAAATGTAATTTCATGTTAGAGCAATAAAGTTACAGATCCTCACGTCATTTCATTCCTCAGGATGACAGGTTGGAGGGCCTTTCTTACTTGTATAAATATGAAGTACGGTAATTTCTCTAGTAAGTAAATAGAAAAGAGCTGTCCTCAAAAATACTTTTGAGGCAGCCCATGGTTTTTGAAAATATATATTTTATTTAAATAACTTCCACATGCATCATCATTCCACCATCTTCATGGTCTAAAATGTGACAATGAAGCATCCAATTCCCTTTTTCTTCTATTTTAAAAGCGATATCTACATATCCACCTGCTGGGACATTTACAGTATCTCTAAACTCTAATACTTCAGGCTCCTTGCCATTAACACTTACTACTTGGAAGTGCGCACCATGTAAGTGGATAGGATGATGCATTGGGTGCATATTTTTAGTATCATTGTTTTGGATTCTTAGATAGTAAGTTTCTCCTTTTTTTATCTTAACAGGTTCTACTTCAGGAAACTCCTTATTATCAATAGTCCATATTGTCATATTAGCCTTGCTATGATCCATTTTTGAATTTAGTACAATAGTTCTATTTGGTTTAAAGTTTTTTGAATCAACTAATTTTTTACTCTGTCCGCCTACAAAAGGTGATTTTGGAGTTTTTACTTCTCCTGATAAATAATGTAGTTTTATAGATGACCCTGTAGAATTTTTTATCTCCTCATCAGATTGGTCAAGGACTAATTCTGCATCTACTCTTTGTCCAGGATACATTTGGATTTTCTTTGTTTTATATGATTTATTTAAGGCAACTCCATCTAAGTGAGTAACTATAAACTCATGTTTTGAAAGTCTTAAGTTTTGTGTTTCAGCTGTAGATGCATTTAAGAATCTAAGCTTTATTCTTTCTCCTTTTATAACTTCTACTTGTGGAAATTCTTTTGTCTCTATACCATTTATTGTTTTAATATCTCCTACAATCTCCATCATGTGAAGATTACTATTTTCCATTAATAATTCTTTTCCACCAACATCATCTAAAACAAAAAGTAAATCTTGATTGTAAGCCTTCTCCTTTTCATCTAGAATTACAAATGTGGAGAACATCCCTTCATCTACTTGATCTCTTACTGGTCTGGCATGTGAGTGATACCAGTAAGTTCCAGTATCAGGAACTACAAAATTATAAGTATATGTTTCACCTTTTTTTATTACTACCATTGGACCATCTTCTTTATTTGGAACTTTTAGTCCATGCCAATGTACATTTGTTACATTGACATTTGTTTCATTTTTTACATTAATTGTAAGTTTTTCTCCCTTATTAGCTACTATTTTTGCTTCTTTATTTGTTGCTAAATCAATGTATCTATAACCATTTATTACTTTTTTACCATATTTATATTCATATGGGACTACTTTAATATTATAAGTTTTTTCTTTTCTTGTTAGATCTTCATACTTTATTAAGCTATCTTCGTTTCTAAGAGCTGACATTAATGGCACCATCATTGTAAACATCATTAATATAGCCAAAAGATTTATCTTTTTCATTTTTTTACGACCTCCATATTTTTTTGTAAGTAAATCATATCAAAATTTTATGGAGAAGTTATGGAGAAAAGAATTTAAAAAATTTACTTTAGTGAAATTATTTTTTTATTATAAAATCTTCATATTTTATTCATATTTTTATGGTAGAATAAGATAAAAAAGTTTGGAGTTTTAATATGTCTATTAATATTTTAGTTGTAGATGATGAACCAAAAATCGTAGAAATTATAAGTGCATATTTGAAAAATGAGGGGTATAATGTCCTTTCATCTTTTAATGGAATAAAAGCACTTGAAATTTTTAAAAGTAATCCTATAGATCTGGTGATTTTAGATTTAATGCTTCCAGACTTATCTGGAGAGAAAGTTTGTCATGAAATAAAAAAAATATCAGAAATGCCTGTAATAATGTTAACAGCTAAAGTACAAGAAGAAGAGATATTAAAAGGATTTTCATTAGGAAGTGATGACTATATAACTAAACCATTTAGTCCAAAGATTTTAGTAGCAAGGGTGAAAGCTATTCTATCAAGAACACAAGATATTAGAAAAGAGATTCAAGATGAAATTTCATTTAATAATGGAGATTTAGTTATTAATATAAAAACATTTGAAGTAAAAAAGAATAATATCCCTATTTTTCTTACTCTTTCTGAATTTAAAATATTAAAAACTTTTATTGAAAATCCTAAGAAAGTTTTTACGAGAAATGAGCTTCTCGACAAAATCGTTTCAGATGAAATTGAAATTTATGATAGAACTATAGATTCTCATATAAAAAATATAAGATCAAAAATAGAAGATAATACAAAGTCTCCTTTATATATCATAACTATTTATGGTGTAGGGTACAGATTTGGAGGTGATTCTCATATATAAACTAAAACATACACTAACTTTAATTTTTATTGTCTTATCACTAACTCTAATTTTATTTATAGGAATTTTTTCAAATATATTTATCAAGCATAATTTTAATAATTATGTTAAGGATAGTCTGAATTTAAGAAAAGAAAGTATTTATAAAGATATTAATAATGCTCTCAAGAAAGAAAAAAACTTAGATTTAATAGAAAATATAGGAATAAATTCATTAGAAAATGGTCTGATAATAAAGATAACAGATAATGAAGATAATGAGATATGGAATGCACGAACTCATAATAATGGAATGTGTGATGCAATACTAAAAAAAATGAGCTCAAATATGCATAAACTAAATCCTGATTTTAAGGGGAATTACACAACAGATACTTATGATCTCACAAGAGATGGAGAAAAGATAGGAACTTTAAGTATAGGGTATTATGGTCCATACTTTTATAGTGATACAGAAATAATTTTTTTTAAAACTCTACATAATTTACTTTTGATAATCGGTACTATTTACTTAATATTTTCCATATTTATTGGTTTTATTGTCTCGTCTTTAATAATTAAACCACTTTTACGAGTTATTAAATCAACAAATTTGATTTCTGATGGAAAATATGAATTTGAAATTCAAGAAAAGAGTAAAATAAAAGAGATGAACCAACTTGTATTTTCTATTAATAAACTATCAAATAATCTAAAGGAACAAGAAAATATAAGAAGAATAATGACAAAAGATATTTCACATGAACTTAGAACTCCTTTAGCAGTTATTCAAGGCTCTTTAGAAGCACTAATTGATGAAATATGGGAGCCCACACCTGATAGACTTGAAAGTATTAATAAAGAAATAAAAAGGTTAACAAGGCTCATTGATTCATTAGAAAATCTTTTCAAATATGAAAGTAAAGCTCTGGTTTTAAATAGAGAAAAAATTTATATAGATGAGCTTATAAAAAAAATTATGACATTATTTGAAAAACAAATGTATGATAAAAATATAAAATATGATTTTGAGATAGAAAAACATTCTATTAATATTGATAAAGATAAGATTAGTCAGGCTGTAATAAATATTATTTCTAATAGTATAAAATATACTCCTGAAAATGGAAATATTTTTATTAAATGTTTTAAAAAACAAGGATATTTGATAATTTCTATTCAAGATACAGGAATAGGAATATCTAAGGAACATTTACCATATATTTTCGAGAGATTTTATCGTGGTGATGAATCAAGAACGAGAGAAACAGGAGGTTCAGGAATTGGACTAACTATTTCTAAAGCCATAATAGATTCACATGGTGGTAAAATTATTGTAAAGAGTAAAGTTAGACTTGGAACAAATTTTTTTATTGTTCTGAAATATGAGTAATGATAAATTATCATTATAGAAATAGAGGAAACTTACAGTAACATGAGACCAATTATTTCTGAGACTATTAATCTTCAAAATACACTAGAAGAAAAAAATAGACTTATATCTATATATAAAACAGACTATGATGAATTTCAGGCTTATAATATTGAAAATTTAGTAGGTTCAAAATTAAAGCAACTAGATTATTTGAATAATAGAGATCAAGTAGTACCTACATATGAAGAAAGCATTTTAAAAGCCAGAAAAGGCGATGAAACAGAATCATCTAAAAAAGTATATAAAAATAAGAATACATTAGAGGAAATAACAAAATCAGTTCCAATCTCTGTGGAGAAACAGGTATCTATTGAAATAGGTAGAGCAATGGAGAATTTAGATAGAGACAGTAATTTAAGCTATTTAGATAAAGAGAATAGGGCAAAAGAATTACAGGAAATTGATGAGGTTTTTCAGATAAATTTTGAAAATTTTCAGAAAGAACAGAACCTTACAAATGGTCTGAAATTAGGAGAGTCAATAAATAAAATCAATGAAAAACTAGGGATTGATGTAAATGAGATGATGAAAATCAGCGATGATTTAAATGCACAGAAATCTAATGATGGAAACAGAATAAGTGAAATAAGCACCCCTATAAGTAATATCAGCTATTTAGCAGTTACTCCCGGCTTAACTTATAGTGATTCATTGAAGACAAAACACTCTGAAATAAAAAAGGAATCAGTTGCAGAAGCAGAAAAATATTCAATGGAAAAATTAAATAAAAACCTAAGTGATCTAACAACAGATGAAAGAAAAAATATGTTAAGAGAAATTTCTATAAAAATCGAAGAATATGCTGAAACTGAAAATTTTAATGATGATGAAAATGTAAAAAATGTAAAAATATTAGATGGTATACTTTCTACAAGTGAAGAAAAGTTACAATTTAATAGATTAATAATAGGAGATATAGTTTCAAAATCAGTAGAAAGTTTAAAAGAAGAAATACTAAAATATTCAAAAAAATATAATCCTAAAAATGTAAAAGAAGTACAGAAATACTCAGAAATGATAGTAAAGAATATAGCAGAAAATTATAAACTGAGTATTGATGAAAAAATAAAGATAAATACAAGAGTTAATACTCCAGAGGTAATAATAAGAAATGAACCAGAGATGACAAATGTTAATGGGTACTATGATGTGAGAAATAATAAAATGATAATTGTAAAAGAGGAAATACCAAAAAGTTTTAATAGTTTTAATGAACTCCTTTATCATGAAATGACACATTATATAACAACTGAATTAAGAAAATACCAGCAACAAATGACAGCAAGAAGCTTTGAAATAAAGAATGAGCTGGAAGTAAATACAGGTAACACAAGTGTAGTCAAAGAATTGGAAAATCAGCAAAGATATATTGATTCAATTAATGGCGAAATAGATATTTTAAAAATGGGAAGACAGATAAAAATAGTTGAAGGGATTATAAGCAAAAATTGGGAGGCTAGTGATGATGAGAATAAAAGAGCATTAGCATTAAGCCTGTATGCAGCAAATCCTGATGAGTACCAAGCATTTAATGTACAAGGGGTAGTGTCAGATAAATTAGATATAATAAAAGAAACTAAAAATAAAACTGATTTTATAAAAAAAGAGCCTGATATAAGCGTTAATAGTGCAAGAGACTTAGAAGCAAAAGTGTTGGTGAATTCAGATAAACCTAACATAAAAGAAACTAATATAGAAATAGCTGGTTCAAGTGGAATTACAAGAAAAGAAACAGATAATGTAAATAAAGAGTTTGGAATAAATATAAAAGGAAAAGAATTAAATGATAGAGAAATAATGCGTATGATGGTGGATGAGGGTGAACAATCTGAAAACCATGTTGAAATGAGTATTTCATCTCCTAATATGCAAGGATTAGAACTAGTATCATTAGGAAGCAGAAATAATGTAGATGATCTTATGTATTCTGTGGATAGGTTAGAGAAAACATTAAATATATATGATGGAAAACTAGATGTGATGGAAGCCAATGAAACATTAAAAAATATGAGCTGGGATGAAAAAAGAGCGAGTTTAGAAGGAATAAAAGAAAATATAGAAGAGGAAAAAATTGCTCAAAAGACTGCTTTATTGGATTATGATAGACAAGTAGAGTTAAATGAAATGATGACAGGATACTTGGTTTCTGAACAGCAGGCACCGTATTATAACAGGCTTGTAATTGGTGATATTATGACAAAATCAATAGGTAAACATCAAGAATTATTAAACGAACTAAGAACTGGTTTTTCTGTTATGAGTGAGAAAGAGAAGGAAGTAAGTATAGAAAAATTAATTAAAGCTATTGATGAAGAATACATGATATTCGCTGTGGAAAAATTGGGGATAATGTCAGAGTATACCACACCAGAACTAAAAATATTGGATTTGAATGACAATCTAGCAGGAGGATATGAAGATTATGAACTAGCTTTAAATAGAAAAGATCTTATGACGGAGAATTCTGATGACTTATTAAAAACTGTATTTCATGAAGTTACTCACTATATAAATCAAAAATTACTAGTGGATAGTACAAGCATGATGAATACTTACAAAAAAGATATAGATATATATAGACAGGGTCTCATTTCAAAAATGAATATTTTAAATGATGAGAATAGAATGGGATTAACAGATAGAAAAGTCAAGGTAAATAAAGAAGAAAATGAGAAAAAAATAGCAAGTATTATAAAAGAACTTGAAACTTTAGATTCGCAATTAAAGAAAATGGAAAGGATTAAGGGTAGAGTTAATAATTCTAGGGATAATATTAAATTAGCAGAGATTAATCCAGTATATTATAAAAGTAGATTAGCTCAAGCAGAATTATACCAAGAGTTAGCACAAAAAAAAGATATTCTATCTGAAAATAAGAGCAGTGAAAAAGCTGAAAATGAATTAAAATACATTGAAACAGTATTTAATCAATTAGATAGAATATATATAGCAGACCAATTTCAAGAGGATATTATGGAATACTTTGGAGAAGGAAGTGGAGAACAAGCAAGAAGATATGAAAAGTTTTATGTGGCAAACTATGATGAATATCAAGGGTTTCATGTAGAAAAATTGATAAGAGATAAGTTTGAACAATTGGATTTTTTAAGAGAACAAGTAAAAAGGGAGAAAGAGTAACGGATATTATTTTATAAGTAGTAGAATGAAAAGATAGTAAAATTAGTTCCTAAGTTGTGGATAATGAAAAATAAATCGCACTTTAGGAGCTTTTTTTATTTTGAAAGAAATTTTACAAAAAAGATGTATATATGATAGAATAATATGAGTATATGAAAATTAATAAAAATCTTTCTAAGATAGGAGTATACTAATGATTTTAAAATTTAGAGATAAAAAATTAGAACTCGGAAAAAGAACAATAATAATGGGGATTTTAAATATTACACCAGATTCTTTTTCTGATGGTGGAGAATATATAGATATTTATAAGTCAATTTATCATGCGCAAAAGATGGTGGAAGATGGAGCTGATATTATAGATGTAGGTGGTGAATCTACAAGGCCTGGTAGTAAAATTGTTTCAATAGATGAAGAATTAGGAAGAGTTATACCAGTAATAGAGGAATTATCCCAAATAACTAATGTTCCAATATCGATAGATACGTATAAACATGAGGTAGCAGAAGCTGCTATTTTAGCAGGTGCAAGTATTATAAATGATATTTGGGGACTTCAAAAGGATAAGCAGATGGCGGTAATTGCAAAAAAATATAATGTGCCTGTTATTGCAATGCATAATCATGATGGAAATGAGTATGAAAAGGATATAATAGAGGAAATAAAGATGTTTTTTAATAAAACACTTAAAATAGCAAAAGAAAATAATATTTCAAAGAATATGATTATCCTAGATCCAGGAATTGGTTTTGGTAAGACATATGAACAAAATATTGAAATTATACAAAGATTAGAAGAATTAAGGGAATTAGGGCCTATACTTTTAGGGACATCAAGAAAGTCTACATTAGGAAAAATACTAGATTTACCTCCAAAAGACAGGATAGAAGGAACTCTAGCAACTACAGTTATAGGAATACAGAAAGGCGTAGATATAGTAAGAGTTCATGATGTACTAGAAAATAAGAGATGTGCTATGGTAGCAGATAAAATTTTAAGGAAGTAAATATGGGAAGACAAATAGAGAGTTTAGAGGAATTCGATAAATTTAAGATAAAATTGGGACTTGAAAATATGCAGGTTCTTATGAAAAGTTTAGGGAATCCTGAGAAAGATTATAAGATAATTCATATAGCAGGAACTAATGGAAAAGGGTCTACAGCTTCTTTTATAGAAGGTAGTCTCATAGAGGCAGGATATAAGACAGATAAGTACACATCGCCTGAAATTTTTAGCTTTAATGAGAGGGTTACAGTAAATAAAGAAGAGATTACTGATGAAGAACTAGAAGATTATTCATCAAAACTAAAAAAGATTATTTCAGATAATAAAAT
>JAGOZX010000059.1 GCA_018058425.1 Sebaldella sp. | reverse complement strand
TTTAGTATAATTAATTTGCATAAGTAAAATTCCTTTCTGTATTGTTTTCCCAAAAACATAATACTATTGAATTTTTACTTATGCAATTTTTTTTTACTTTTCCACCCCACTAAATAGTATACAACCTCTATTTCTTTAAAATCTACTTTTAAAAGTTATGTTAATCCTAAATCCCATACTATGAAAATCCCTACATCTTGTAATACGTGAAATGATGTAGGGATCTGAAACTTTTATTACCCAGATATAACATTTACATTTTAAAAAAACACCATAAATAAAAGGTTATTTATTTAACTCTTTTTCATAACAATAAAACTCATCTTCAATACCTGGTAAATGCATCTTTCCTATATATTCATATCCCATATTTTCAAAAAATTTCCGAGCCTTAATATTTTTCGAATTTGTATCAGTTTTTATATAAGCCATATTTTCTTCCAAAGCTAATTTTTCTCCAAACTCCATTAATAATTTAGCTATCCCATTTTTCCTTTGGTTAACATCAACAGCAAGCCTGTGAATAACATAATCTTTATTCTTTGACTTCCATGGCAGAGCACTGTAACTATCTGGATATTCAAAATTGAAAACTGCAAATCCACCAACTATATCATCCTCAACAACAACATATAAACTTTTATTCTTTATATCATTTAGAAAAACTTCTCTATTAGGATATTCCGAATCCCATTGGAAATTATCATTTTTATGCATTTCTTTTACTGTCTCTCTGATAATTTCCATCATTTGATCTAAATCTTTTTCTTCTGCTAATCTTATATCCATAAATATATCTCCTTTTAATTTTTATATATAATTTTCTTTTTTCTAGCTGTAAGAAAAGTAATTAAAAAACCTAAAAATGAAAAAATTGTACTAAATATAAGGAGCGTCGAGACCCCAAATACATCTAGTGTAACTCCTCCAAGAAGATTTCCAATAGTAATTCCTACACCCATTGATGCCACAGTCACTAGTGACTGCCCTTTTATTTTCTCATTTTCTGATACTATTTCATTTACATAGTAAACAGAAGCTGGAACAAATAAACCATATCCCAATATTTGAAGCATTTGAAATGCAAAAATTTGAGGGATTGTATTGGAAAAGTAAAATAATAAACTTTTTATAAAGAAAAAGAAAAATGATAATATTACTAATTTCCCACTTGTAGTTTTCCTCATAAAAAAGCTAAAAAATACCATAGTTGGAATTTCACTCATAGCTGCTAAAAACATCGCAGTCCCATAGTCACCACTATTACCACCAACATGTTCAATTATTTGTGGTAAAAAGTTCGCTAACATTCCATGACTTATGAATATTAATACTATTGATACTAAAAAGTAAAATAGTGCTTTATTATTTAATATCATTACCCAAAGTTTATCTACACTTTTTTCTGTTTCTTCTAACTCTACAACATTAGTTTTCTGAAATTTATCTGGTCTATTAAATAATAAAACAGCAATAATTACTAGAAATAAGAATAACCCATGTACTGGTAAAATGCTTTCTGCTCCAAATTTAACTATTAGTTTCCCCAGCATAAGACCAGCAATTGCATAAGAAAATGATCCTAAGCCTCTTGCTAATCCAAAATTTATTGGTATTCCTATATTTACAAATTGTATTGCTAGAGAATTTATTAAAGAGGTCGCTGAATATTCTGACATTCCAATCAATGTGAATATCAAAGCAACTGTCCAAAATGTAGATGGAATAAACATTAGTAGTAAATTTGCAATAAAACTCACTATTAATACTGCTATTACTATATATTTTAACAATATATTTTTATGCTTGTCAGCAAAACTTCCAAGAATTGTTTGTGAAAAAACAGATGCTATACATTCAATTGCTAAAATTACTCCTATTTCTGAACTTTTAAAATCTCTTGATTGTAATAAAATTACAGAAAACCCTAATATTGCACTTAAAGACATCATAAAAGTACACTGAATAGCAGAAAACTTTATATTTATACTTTTTAAGTTTTTTTCTGAATGCATTAAATTATTCTCCCCTTCACTAATAGAAATTATTCTTTTACTGGTAAAAATATTATTCCTGTGTTTACATCACCGAAGTAAAGTTCTCTTGCTTTTTCATGAAATATCAAAAACATTCCCAATGAACATAAAAAAGAATCTAATTTATCTTCTATATTTTTATAAGCTTTTCTACTTATTTTATCATTAATTTTAGAAAAATATTCTGAAAAATTTTTAATGATATTTGATTTTTCTAATTCATAAATTTTTTCATACAGCTTATTATATTCTTTTATGCTATCAGCTATCTTTCCTTTTATTTTATATTTATTAGGAAATATATCTGGAAATATCCCTGCTACAATTGCTGTGGGAAAAGTTTCAATTACCTCATATTTATTTTCAAAAAGCTTATTTGTGTATATAAACTTTGTATTTGATTGGCATAGTTTTTGACTTATTACTTCTCCTCTAGCACTTCCATATATTCTTTTCATATAACTTTTTGATACTTGAAAACTGGAAATACTAAATCCATTTATTTTATTTCTCTTTAATTTTCGTTCTGCTGTTCTATATTCTGACTCACAGGCAGGGAAAATCAATGGAGCATCTATTCCTATAGTTACAGTTTTTTCACCAATATTTTCTATACTTTGTATAATTTCTACTATTTCTTGGTCATCATAGACTTTTGATTCCAATAATTTTATTTCACCATTTTGATTTAGTAAACAAATTCCGGTTTCATTGTTATATGTCCATGCCAAATCAATTCCAATAAATATTTTTTCATCAATCATTTTCTTATCCAAACTCTCTACAAATTTATTTATTATGTTATTATACTATATTTCTTATAATATTTACAATTTTATTCAACATTATCAGTCAAAAAAATATAGAACTGCTTAAAGAGGCAGTTCTATATTAATTATATATCTGAGTAATAAAGTTATAGATCCTCACGTCATTCCATTCCTCAGGATGACAATTTGACAGGCTTTTCTTACTTTACAAAAATAAAGATATTTTCTAAAATCATAAACATGTAGTAATAGACTTAAAATAAACATTTAAGAACAAAGCCCCGCATTCTGTCATTGTGAGAAGCGTAGCTTTGTTTCAATCTGTAACGTGAAATTGCTTTCCTACTATAAGACAATTGACCCCTCAACTATAACTATATTCCAGAAATAATATCATCTATTCTACTAATATCATCTCTTAAAATATCATCTTTAACCTCTTCCATTATCCAGCTAAAAAGTGTACTTTCGCTTTCATATCTACCCTCTTTATAATTTTTATACTTACTTGGATAACTTCCATCATAATTTATCTCTCTATAATATGATTTTTTTACATATTCACGACTATTTGTATAAGCTGATTTCCCTCTTACATTTATATTTATCCTTGTCCATAATTCATTTTCTCTAATTATACTTATTTCTCTAAAATGATTCCCCTCTTCGTTTAACTTTCTGATATCTCTTCTTTCAGGAAAAGTATTATATCTTACATCCTTATCTATTGAAATTATTATATCTGAATCTCTTGACGAATACACATATTCAATACCTGAATTATTCAAATTATCTCTCATTATATTTTCCAAATCATTTTCTAAATATATCCTAACAATACCTTTTTCTTTATATAGTTTATACTTTTCATTAGCATCATTTACAGTACCATAAAATTTATAAACATCATATGATTTATAATAAAGATCAGCAAGCTCTCTGTACTCATATTTATATCTCGCTGTTGCTTCCTTTTTTTTCGCTTCCTCATAATATTTTTCTGATAATTCTTTTTTACATTTTTTATCATTTTGTGTGTATAAATCCTTAGTATCTTTATAGTCACCATGCTCTTGATAAATCTGGTAAGCCTTATTATAATAATCCCTTGCATCACAATAATTTTTCTTTGCTTCATAGGATTTTGCTGTATTATAATTTTCGCCAGCTTCTTTTTCATTTGCTTTTTTCCTGTTAGTTAAGTACAGCTCATCAGCATTTTTATAACTTCCAAAATTCTTATATACACTTTTAACTTCTAAAAAATTCTTTTCAGCTTCTCTATAATTTCCAGTTTTTTCATTATTTAAAGCTACTTTATAATAAAGTTCAGCTAATTCTTCACTTAAAATTTCTACACTATATTTACTTGTAAAAAAAGAAATATATTTATCATAAGGTTTATTATCTAATAATATTCTTATCTCTCTTAAGTCTTTTAAATTTAAAATCTTATTCTCTATTGAATCAGAATTTTTTATACCATCTTCATAATGTTTCACTATATACTCTAAATTTGACATTATTTTTTTACTCTCTTTATTATCAGGAAATTTCTTTTTCCCATCTAGATACTTCACACTATATCTAACCGCTGTAACATAACCTCCACTTTCAAATGCTTTTTCAGCATTTTTAAGATCACAGCTCACTATTGTAAAAACCAATATAATTAATAAAAATACTTTTCTTATATTTTTTTCCATAAATCCTCCCAAATTAAAAATAATTTTCTTTATACTTATTTATACTATCTCTAAATGAAGTAGATGTGAACAAATATTAATTTATTTAAAAAAAGAGAATTGGCTCATTTTTCTACCAATTCTCTTTTTAAATATATTTAAAAAATCCCTCTTTCAAAACAATAAGGATTATACTTACCATTTCTACCATCTAAACTCTTGATTACTTTTACTACTTCATCAGCACTCTCAAAAGTAAAATCTAGTCTCAATTCATCAAATCCAAGTCCCATAATATCATCTAATTTAGGTATTAAATTCATTGGTTTATCTAAGTATAATTCCGTATTATCTAGATCATTTTTTAATATTTTATATGTATCATAGTGTTCTCCACGAAGCTCTTTATAATTTTCTTCAAAAATCGGATATTCTACATACATTCCTTTTAAATTTCCATATATAACCATTGCTTTTTTTACCTTATTACTCCTTAATGACTTTAGCTGTTCATAACTCATTTCTGGAGATACAAATACTGTATCTACATTTTTAAATGTTGAAAATAAATCTAGTGTGTGATTATTAAATATATTTAAATTCCAGTCTACAGTTTTTATTTTACTTTTTGATTCAATTAACTGATATAAGTTAGATATAAAGTCAGTTTCTAGATTTATCTTGTCTAAATTTTTCTCTTTTGCCACATCAAACTGCTTCTTATAGATTTTTGTAATTCCATTTTCTCTACATATTTTCTCTTGTTCTTCATTTGAAACCATAGCTGAAATCACTGGTTCCTCAGTGAAATTATTTTCAAAATTCTCTACTGTTGGTATTTGACCATTCTTTCTATATGAAAGTAATAATTTTTTTTCTAATTCTTCTGCACAGTCTCTTTTTAATTGCTTCAATTCACTAAATGGGAAAAATACCACTCCATCATAGTCTACTTCTAAATCTAATAATTGAAAAGGAGTTTCTCCTAATTCAGCAGTTTTATCCTTAATTACTTCTATATCTATTGATTTTTTAGCAGTTTCTGTTAAAATTTCTTTTTCATGTTCTACTCTGATTATCTCACCATTTAAATTTTTTGCTTCAAATGATAATTTAAGTTTTTCATTCATTTTAGCTGTAAGTTTTCCTGTTATATCAAGCTTTCTATCTATAACCTTCATTTCATGATTAATTTTATCTTGTATTTCTTTAGAAAAGTTCTTATAAATAAATTTTGTACCTAATGGAAGTTTCCCCAGATATACTATTTCACCCTTTGAAGCTTTTTCCATTTTTACTCCATTACTTACAATTTTATTAATATAAATCCCGCCAAGCTTATCAAAATACTTATCTACAAATTGTATTCCATCTCCAAGTACTATATCATCCTCTAATTTTACTTTCGACTGATCTATAACTTCCCCTAAATTATATCCAAAATTTGATGAGTAATCAAAATTCATTAACTTATTATCTGAATGAAAATATCCTTTTGAATACCCTCTATTAAATAACTTATATGACTGACTCTCTCTATCTTTCTCATTTAAAACTTCACTATAATAATTTACTGTTTCATAGACGTATTGTTCTGTTTTTTTACGTCCTTCGACTTTTATTGCATTTATTCCTATATTTTTAAGTTTTTCTATTTCCTCTTTTTCTAAAAATTGGTCATTTGGACTTAAGAAATATCTTGCTTCTCCTGTTTCATCTTTAAATTTCTTTCTGCAAGTATAAGCACAAAGTCCTCTATTCCCACTTCTTCCACCAATAAAACTGCTTATATAACAATTCCCAGAATATGAGATACATAATGAACCAGATACAAAAACTTCCAGCTCTATATCAGTATTTTCTCTAATTTTCTTTATTTCTTCAAAAGATAATTCTCTGGCTAGAACTACTCTTGATAAACCCAATTCTTTCAAGAAATTAGCTTCTACATGGTTAGCAACTGTCATTTGTGTACTTCCATGTAAAGTTAAATTTGGAAAATTCTTTGATAAATGGCTTAAAAAACCTAAATCCTGTACTATAACGCCATCTATCCCATGTTCATAAATTCTTGATAAATTATATAATGTAGTTTCTATCTCTACATCTTTCATAAGTGTATTTAAAGTAAGTAATGTTTTTACACCTCTTGAATGTGCATAATCTATTCCATCAAGTATTTCTTGTATTCCAAAATTCTTATTATTTCTTCTTGCACCAAATCCCTTTAGTCCAAAGTATACTTCATTTGCCCCTGCTTTAATTGCAGCCTCCATTTTTTCAAAACTTCCTGCTGGTGCTACTATATTCATTCTTAACTACTCTCCTTATCTATCTTCTACCTATAGTTATTATTTTATTTTATAAGTTTAAAAGTTTTCTCTTTATATTATATTTCATAATTATAATTTCTTTTTTCAAAAAATATTAATACTAATTATTATACCATATTTTATAAATATCTTTCTTATATAAATTAAAAACTTTCACTCTATTATAAATACTTAAATTATAGATAGAGTACTCTTCAAATATACTAAATTTTTCCACTTTCCACCCCAAACTAAAGACTTAACTTGAACATAGCTTTATATCTTGAATTAATCATAATAGAAAAGCCCTCAAGCCTGTCATCCTGAGAAGCGCAGCGCCGTGAGGATCTAAGTCCGAATACCTCATTAATAAAATATCTCAAATCCCTAAATCAAATTTACAAAAGCCTCTTTCAACAACAAATTAAAATAACCATCTTCCCCATGAAGATTATTTGTTATTACCCAATTCCCATCCTTTTTAACCATAAAAATCCGTTTTTCTTTTTTTATATATTTGATTTTTTTATCATTTAACACTGGCATTAATACCTTATCCATTATCTTAAAAACTTCTTCTTTATTAGTATTATTTTTAGCTTTTATTAAAGCTGGATTCTTTTGTAACTCAAGTAATTTATTAATTATATCTGGAGATGTCACTTCTAATTTTATCAAGCTTTTATCCTCAGTTTCTTCCACACTTATGATTTTATAACTTACTTTAGAAAAATATCTATTTATAAATTCTACTTCATTATAATTTCCCATAATATTTTTTTGACCATCTTCATTTTTTGTTATTATATCCATATAACTTCTAAAAGCCTTTTCAGACTCTGGAAGCTTTTTTTGACAGCTTACTAATATTATTAAAGCTGTTAAAATCAATAATAATCTTTTCATTTTTCTAACCCCTAACTCTCACAAACAATTATTAAAACTATCTAAATATTATATATTCTATATTTAATTTAGTCAACTTTATTCTTTTTTATAAATATTCTATTTACTTCTTTCCAAATTTCTATTATAATTTATGTGGTGATTATATGAAAAAAATACTTTTATTATTAATAACAATTCTTTTTATTTCTTGTGAATCCATTGATTCTAAATATGTTTGGTATTCTCCACAAGAGGTAATAGAAAAATCAGACCAACTCCTTCCAGGAGATATCCTTATTCTCTCAAAAGGTAGTAAATTCAAAGAGATGTGGGGACATTCTGTAATAATAAACGCTGAAGGTAAAGTAGTTGAATTCCCTGGTTATTTCAGTGGTTATCACGAATTCCCATTATATTCTTGGTCTACACTAGATAGAAAAATTGCTATTTTTAGATTAAAGGGAATTGATGATGATTTTAGAGATCATCTTATGCAGGAAATAGGTCAAACTATCAATAAAAAATATGGTCTCACATTTGATAAAGACTTTGATAAAAGATTATATTGTTCTCAATTTGTATACGATGTATTTAAAAAAGCTGGGATTACTACAGGAAGAATGATAAATCTAGATTCAAATAATGGTTCATGGGTTATGCCTTTTGACATCATGAGATCTGATCAGCTAGAGAATATTACTCTAAAATAAAAAAATAGGCAATTTTAGTAAACTGCCTGTTTTTTTATTTCTCAGCTAGTGCTTTATGATAAAGCGGTCCAACAAATTTATTTAAAGGAAAAGATTCACGTAATGCTTCTGTTATATAAGTTTTAGTAGTTAAAATAGCATCTTCTATGCTTTCACCCTTTGCAAGTTCTGCTGTTAAACATGCAGCAAAACTACATCCTGCACCATGAGTATATGTTGTATTTATTTTCTCAGATTCAAATATTCTAAATTCTTTACCATCATATAGAACATCTATTGCTGAATCCTTACTTAATGATTTTCCACCTTTAATAAGAATATACTTAGTTCCAAATTCGTATATCTTTTTAGCAGCTTCTTTTAACTCTTCTACTGTAGTTATTGGTCCTACTCCTGCTAATTGAGAAGCCTCAAATAGGTTTGGCGTAACTACTGTGGCATTTGGAAGTAGATATTTTTGCATAGCAACTGTATTTTCAGGAAAAAGTGCTTGATCCGTTCCTTTACAAACCATAACTGGGTCTATAACTGTAATAGGTGACTTTACTTTCTTTAGTATTTCACCTACATATTCTATAATTTCCACTGTTGGTAACATTCCAGTTTTTAGCGCATCTACACCTATTCCTTCAAGAACTGTTTTTGCTTGAGCTTTTATAGTGTCTAGCTCTATAGGAAATACTTGATGAGCCCAATTATTATCTGGGTCCATTGCAACAATAACTGTAAGTACACTCATGCCATAAACTGATCTTTCTTGAAAAGTTTTTAAGTCCGCTTGTATTCCAGCACCTCCACTTGTATCAGAACCTGCTATTGTCAAAACTTTTTTAGGATTTGCCATTTTTATCATTCCCTTCTAAAATTTACATCTTGTGCGAATACACCTTGCACAATAAAACATTTTAATTTCATACCATATAAAAAGTCATAATTCATATTTATAATAATTAAAATAATTTTTTGATGATCTAATTATAATTATATATGAATTATACCATAAAAATCAAATATTTTTTACTTATAGAGGGCATTTTTTTCGTTTATCTATCTTTTAAAATAACAATTACTTTTATATTTTTATTTTATGTTTTTATAATTTTATGTTAACTTTACTTCACTATATCGAGGAAAATATATATTTCCATTTGCTGTCAGTTTCTTTTTCTCTACCAACCGCTGAATGATAAAAACGTAATTTGTCCATTCAAGGTTTTCCCATCCTTCAATATTATTCTCTTTAATATCACTCATCGTTAACATAATAATCATAGCAACTTTTCGCCTAAATGGTTTAGAATGCTCTAAAATTTTATTCTCAATTAGTTTTATAACTTCATTATTTTCTGAAAATTCTACATCAAATTTATACTTTAATTCTTCCATCTCTTTTTGAATATCTTTCTCTTTATCAATAACTTCTTCCAATAGCCTACACACACTCCTTCTATAATATATTATAATTAACAGTTACTATTTTTGTCAAGTTTATCCATAAAGAAAACAAGACACAAAAATAACACTCATCTTTTATGCCTTGTTGAACTCTATTATTATTTATCAATTTTTTTAAAACGAAGCCTTCAAAGATACTCCTACCTTATAGTCTTTTTGATCATCTTGTCCTATTCCATACTCTCCTGTTATATATATTCCGTAAACCCCTTTTAATTCCATTCCTGCATATCCACTTGTTTTTATTCTGCCTTTATCTTCTGCCGGTTTTGCTAATTCATTATAATTACTTCCCAGTGACATCAAACTTACCTTTTCCTGGTTATTCATATTTCCTAATTCATATTCATAACCTACTCCTATGTTTCCTTTTAGCTTCCAACTCGATGTTACTCCAAATTCTTTTTCTCCATCCAGTCTTATTCCTAAGTTAGGCTTTACACTATAAGCATCATTACTGTCTACTTTTAAGCTTTCTGCTCCACCCTTTTCTTCAAAACTTGGATGTGCCATATACCCTAATTCTAGTCCCACATAAGGTGTTACCTTTACATTTCTATTTATTTCTAAGTCTTTTCCTAATTCATTTAGCGAACTTACTCCATACACATTATAGTTTGAATTCAAGTCTGATGTTGTTCCACTTGACCAATTTATACTTCTATCTACATCATGGAAACTTACTCTTCCTAATAAGTCATTTTTTATATTCCAGCCATTTACACTATACTTATTATGTAATCCTAACTGTATTGTATCTGCTTGATCTTCATTATTTGTATCTTTCATTTGAAAGTCTGTTCTTGTGTATCCTAATGAATATCCAAATTTATGTCTATATGTTCTCTCCACTTCCCTAAGTGCTAGTACCCCTGTAGTCTCATAATCATATGATTCTACTCCGCTTGTGTCCTCTTTAGTACTTCCTTTTCCTGCTATTATATTTATCTTTACATTTTCTTTTGTATTATTTTCTGAGTTTTGTAGTATCTCTAATGTATTATTTAATACTTCTGTTATATTTTGCTCTCTTTGGTTGATATTTGCATACATACTTCCTGATAATTGACCTAAGTCTCTTTGTAAGTCACTTGTACTAGTAATTAAATCAAGTTTATCATATATCTTTAAGGCATCTGCTGTTTGACCAGCAAGAATATTATCATTTACATAATTTTCATCTAATACTTTTGCTAGAGAATCATACCAACTTCCTTTTGTAAAGTCTTGATATGGTATTTTTTCCATCCAGATATCTAAATTCCCATTTTCATTCACACTTGGTGTCGCTCTAAAAGTTATAGAATGACTATCCACAGTTAAAGTATCTACAGAGCCTATATCTTTTGCTTCAAAAACATTTTCAAACTTATATACTAATGAATTTGTTCCTTGAGTAAATAATGGATCTATCATTGCTGGATTGCTAAAATCAAAGCTGTCTGCTTTAAAATGAACAGCATCTGATACTAAAAACTTTGCTTTTATATCCTCTTCTGCGTATCCTTCATATGTTATTTCATTAATTTCAGGAACCCTCACAGTACTTGGATCCACTTGAATTATCAAGTCAATTCCATTTAATACGAAATTTCCATCCACTTTAATAACTCCTGCATTTGTTATAGAAGGAGGCGTTAAGTCAGAACCATTACCAATTTCTGTATTATTTGTTCCCGAGCCTAAATTTATAATTCCTTTATTTATAAGCGCTGCACCATTTGAAAGCATAATTCCTGTACTGTCATTACCATTTAAGCTTATAGTCCCATTGTTATAAATCCTTGTTCCTGTATCTCCTGTAATTCCTATTGAATAGTTCCCATTTAGAGTTATTATGCTGTTATTTGTTATAGTAGAAGCATTAGTTCCCACTATTCCTTGTGAATAATCTCCATCTAAAGTTATTCTATTATTATTTTCTATTTCAGACTTACTTCCCCATAAACCAACTGCATTTTCTCCACTTGAAGTTATTTCACCAGAATTATATAGTTTGTTATTTTCTGTGTATATTCCAGTTCCATTAGCTCCTATTTTTATATTACCAATATTATTTACTTCTACACTTTCACCATATATCCCTATTGCATACGAATTTTTAGTTAGGTCATTTTCATCTATTATTTCTGAGTCACCTAAATTTATATTACCAGAGTTAGTTATAATTCCCTTATTACTATAAATACCCACATTTCCAGTACCTAATCCTGTAATATCAGCGCTATTTGTTATATTCCCACTGTTATTCATATAAAAACCTATACTGTTTTTACCTGTCATAGTTATAAAACTTCCTGTATTATTTATATCTCCTGCATCTTCTCCATAAATAAACATACTATTACTACCGATGCTTCCTTTTTGGTTATTATTTATAGAAGAACCTGATTTTAAAACATAAGTTGTGGTATTATCTCCTGTTGTCGTCATTGTTCCAGTATTATTTATCACTGTATTATTTAATGCATACACTCCTATACCTTGATTTGTTAACTGCCCGCCATTAAGATTAATGTTACCACCTATAGAATAAATTCCTATTCCACCTATTTGTGAATCTATATATCCAGAAGTCTGATTTACAGTTCCATTTAGATTATATATTCCTACAGAATTTAATCCTGAGATTATGCTTCCTTTATTATTTACAACATTTCCATTATTATAAACTGCCACACTTGGATCTGTAATATTATCAGAATCCCCTATTTTTACTATTCCTGTAGTGTCATTTATAAATGTTTGTATCCCTGTTCCCTCTGTATAAATCCCAATTACTTTTTTACCATTTAATTCTATTTCTCCACTATTTAATATATTTGTAGAATTCATAGAATTTGAGTATATTCCTGTAGCATTTTCACTTAAACTAAATATGTCGCCTATATTTTCTACAGATGTGACATTATCAGCAGTGATTCCAACTGAACTATTTCCTATAGTTATATTTCCACTATTTTTGACATCGGATCCATTTTCATTATACATACCTATAGACATGTCTCCCACAGATATAGCATTTTCATTTGATAATCTCGCTCCATTAATGGCATATAAACCTGCTGAATTATCTTTTAAGTTTATTATTCCTTTATTAATTCCTTCATAATCAGAATTTCCATTATCATATAAGCCATCTACATATACTCCAACTGTGTTATTTCCAGTGGAAGTTAATGAAGCGGTAGGATTTATTGTTATTGATGAATTAGTTCCATAGAATAATGCTCCATCTCCATTTGTTACTACAGTACCATCATAGGCAATTTTATTATTTTTTAAATATGCAAGTGAATAAGTTGTATCACTAGCTGCATTAATTACAAAATTTTGATTAAATATACCATCTGAATCTAAATAAAATAATATATTATTTTTTCCTGAAATATTAGCTGTGTTTGTTCCACTCATATTTAAATTACTTCCTGAATCTAAGTAAATTCCTAGTGAGTTATCTCCTTTTAAATTCAGTGTTAGATTTGATAAATTTAAATCACTATTTTTAGCATATATTCCAGTGCCGTTTTCTCCCACACTTATTGTTCCTCCGCCAATAACAGTATTATTTTCTGAATATATTCCTGTTCCTGACTCTGATAAACTTACATCTACTAAACCATTTGCCAAATTTAATGTCCCTGAACTTCGTAAAGCTCCTGTTTTATTATTATTTGCATAGATACCTATAGCTTTAGAAGAAGTTTCTGTTGTTATACTTCCATTGTTAACTATTGATATTGTACCATCTCCAAAAGTTGTCTCAGGGTTTTGAGGATCTTGATACGAAACTGCATAAATTCCTACACCATTATTTGAAATATTTATATTCCCACTATTCGTAATGGCTGTTCCATTTTCACCAAATAGCCCTGCTGAACCATTTCCTGTAACATTTATATTTGTATTATTATTTATTACTCCATTATTTGTATATATTCCTATTGAATTATCTCCTGATAAATCAATTGTTCCATTATTAGTCATCACTACATAAGTACTTCCTCCTGGAGTACCTCTATATTGATCCTTTCCAGCTAAGGCTATTTGATCACTCAAAGTTCCTTTTACTGTTACATTTGCATCTACTATAATTCCTGATGATGCTTTATCTGTATTAACATAAACATTATTTGGATCATCTAAATCCACTATTCCCACTGTGTCCAGTTCTAGTGTTCCTTTATTTAATAATGTGCTTGATAAATTACCTGTTACAGTCTTAAATATACTTCCTCCTGTATTTAGAGCTTCTAAATCACTTAATTTCATAGTTCCATAATTATTTATAATAAATAATCTAGAATCATCTGAAATATTCACATTTAAATTATTTAAACCTGAAAAATTAGCATTTAGATAATCCACTAAAGAATTTGTTCCTAATGGTACAGAATTTCCATCATATAGAAAACCTACACTTTCATCTTCTAAATTAAGTGTTTGATTTCCTCCTGTTAGGTTTATCTGAACTACTCCAGCTGTTTGGTCTGTTGTTGCAAATACTGAACCATTTTTTACATTATATGTAATATCTCCATTTAAATTCATACTTCCGCCATTGGCATATAAAATAACTCCATTATTATCTGCTTCTAGTATAGCATTACCAGAAACATTTATTGTACCATGATCATTATAAAAGACTACTCCATTATTACCCAATGCTTTAAATGTTCCACCCTGTGTGAATGTTGCTGTAGATTCTTTATTATATAGGGATGCTGAATCATCTCCATTTACAATAAGTGATATAGCCTTGTCTACTCCGTCTATTGTATTATCTAAGTTTCCATTTATTTTTACAAGATTACCTCCCGAGGTTGCACTTATCAATGAATTATATATTCCATGAGATTGATTTCCATAAGTATTTATATTTCCTGTTAGATGTACTATCCCACCTAAATTATATATTCCCAATGTTTTATCTACAAATTTATTAGCAGTTCCGATATTTATATCTGGTTTTACACTTATTACAGGAACAGTTCCAAAACTAGAATTACTAATTGTACCTTTATTATATACAACAGTGTTATTTGTTCCACCTTCTATATCTATTGATGGAACCATAGAATTATCTACCACTACAGCTTGAGTGAGCGTTAAAGTATTTGTTGGAACATAATAACTGTTAGCAGTACCATCATTTAATATTAAAATCCCATTTTTAGCATAGTCTCCGAATTTCAGGTCATAATTTTTTAATGTTGTTATCCCTACTCCTGTAGAATAACCTGAAATAGATGATGGTCTTAAATATAATCCTATTGAATTTTCTACATAATTCACATCATTTCCAGTTATATTTCCTGAATAACTATTTTTTTCAGTTCCTATACCCACCTTAAATATTGAATCTATTGAATTATTTCTATGAAATGTCGCATAATAAACGCCTAAGCTATTATCTCCTTGAATATTTATAGGTGTTTCCATTAAAATTTTTGTATTTGTTTGATCCACAGATGGTGTAGAACCACTTAGACTAGAATATGTCATTTTTATCCCTACATTATTAGCACCGTACATTGTAACAGCTCCACGATTCTGTACAATTTGATACTTACCTATATTTGTTCCTGACATCATAAAAGCAGTAGAATTTGGAGCTCTAAATTCCATTGTTCCATCATTTATAAGTAGGTATCTTTCTCCTGGTCCTCCTGCTCCTGCAACTCCGGAAAATGAAATACCTATTTGCTCTTTATTAGTAGAAGCTAAGTAATTTCCAATAATAGTACCGTCATTTACTAGTAAATAATCATTTCTTACTCCTGTTTGAACATTACTTCTGTCAAGTATTCCTACTACAGCATTATTACCATATATATTTATAGTTCCACTATTTCTTAAAATAGAAAATGGTATATTTGCTTGTGAATCAGCATATTGTTTTGCTCCTCCATAAGCATAATCAGGATCAGCATTAACAACTGAACGATTTCCATTTATTGCTTTTTGAAGCATTAATACACCATATGTAAAAGTTCCTGTTCCACCACTAGAAAAGTCAATTTTTACATCTTCACCAATTCTAATATTTGGTGCTGAAGTAGATACTAGCATTGGAAGTAACCCATTTCCTAGATTATTAGTTGCTGATGTAGGAATAATAGCTGGTTGATTTAGAGTAGGATCTATTATAGCACCTGGATCTATACTTCCTACAGCATTAGAAAAATCATATGATGTAGAATAACTAGGTGATAAATAACCTTGTGTATAAGTAAAATTTCCACTTTCTAAATTATAATTTGAAAATAATCCAGTATTCCAAGTTTGTACACCCATTAAAGTGGGATTATAGAAAGTTTTATCATATGTAGTTCCAGCTGAAAATAAAGATGTTGTTCCAAATGAAACCGACATTGGAGTTATAGTAGGCGCTTGTATATTAGGTATATTAAATTCCGGAACATTTACAACATTATTGTAGCTTATACTTGGAACTTCTATATTCTTATTTTGAATATTTATATTTGGTATTTCCACCATTTCTTTATTTATATCTATATTTATATCATTTACATTTAAATTTGGCATATTTATACTTAGTGATAGTGTATTTGAAGTATCAGGAACAAAGTATTCTAATGTATCTTTTTTCCCACCTCTATTTTCCTTATTATAAAATCCACTAAAAAAGACCTGCCATTCTAAATATTCTGGTTTTACTATATAGTCGCTTTGTAAATATAAATCCTTCAACTCTTTATTTCTTTTATTTAATATATTTTCTATTAATTTATAGTTTTCTTCATTTGATTTTTCACTTTTAATATTTTTAACCATATTATTATAAAGTTTTTCATATTTGCCTTTTGGTGTTTCATTATTTTCTCCTGCTGAGTATGCTACTGCTAGTGTATTTATTATTGAAAATAATAATATTTTTTTATTTTTCAAATTTTTTCAACTCCTTTATTTGTAAACAATTACTTCTTGTCTCCTACACTATATTATAATCGAAAAGAATTTGTAAGTCAATCAATTTTTTGTAAAGAACTCTAATATTTCTATTTGATTTAAAATAAAAATTCCATATAAAAAAATCTGATATATGCTAAAAAAATAAAGACTTTTTAAATTAAATATTTTAAAAATAAAAAACAAGTCATCCATTATGAATAACTTGTTTCATATAAAAATTAATTACTTCCCTGTTGGTATAAATGGTTTTACTAAGCCAGCAAGTCCTGAAATATTTCTTGTTTGTATTAATAGTTTACCTTTTCCTGTAAATTCATTTACTACTCCTTCGCCTGTTGTAAATCCAAACATTCCAGAAGCAGCCTTTATGTCATAAGAAAGAGTACTTTCCCAAGCAACAACATGATAATTATCCACAACAAATGGACTTGTTCCATCTAATTCCATTTCTACAATGTCTCCAAATCCATTTACTAACATTGTTCCTTCTCCAGATGTCTCCATAATAAATAATCCGCCTGTACCACCAAAGATAGCTTTTCCTACTGATTGTCTTTTAATATTATACGAAACACTACTGTCACAAGCTAAAAATGCCCCATCATTAATACACCATTTTGTTTCTCCAACTTTTAATTCTTTTATTTGTCCAATTGATCCAGGGGCAATTGCGATTAATGCATCTGGTGCATTTCCTTTTGCAGTAGTAACAAAGAAACCTTCTCCACTAACTACACTTCTTGCAGCCGCCTTTAATAATCCACCAATTCCTCCACTACCATTACTATTCATTTTACCTTCTAATGTTACTTTTCCATTATGATAAACCATTGCTCCACTTTCAGTTTTTATTTCCTCACCAGAATTTAAAGTGATTAGTACTAGAGGAAAAGCACTGCTGTTTGTTAATTTATAATTCATATTCAACTCCTTGTATAATATATTTAGGTTAATAAGGCAACCTATAATCCTTTATTAGCTGTCTTTATACAAATATTGTATAATTAAATTAATTAGGTAGAGGTATGTCGTAGACTCCTTGAAGCTTTGAC
>JAGOZX010000058.1 GCA_018058425.1 Sebaldella sp. | reverse complement strand
TTCTTCAAATATTGTTCGTGCTGTTCCACCTAATTCTTTAAATAGCTCTACTTGTCTTGATAAATTTTGTTTTGTTGTTGATACTCTGGCATAATAATATTTCATAATATCCACCATCACTTTCTAAATATCTATTATTATATCCTAAAACTAAAATAATGTAAATAATTATCTATACTATTATTTTACATATATACATAAATATTAAAACAAGGATTTATTTACAATAAAAAATACCTTTTTTGTAGTGTAAAAAAAGGTATAGGTTATTTAACACCTACACCTTCTATTTATTATTTCAGTATAATTTCTTAATTTCCATCTTTTAGAAAGATCTTTTCAAATATGAACATACCAATAGTCTTATTTGATTCTATTCTTTCTAAAATATAGCTTTCAATGAAATCCCTGCTCTATAATCATCTTGATCACTATTACCAATTCCGTATTCTCCTGTTAAGAATATTCCATATCTATCTTCTATTTCTATTCCTAAAGATGTTTTTGTTCTAAATGTTCCTTTTTCATCCTCTGGTTTTGATAACTTATGATATCCATCTTCTACTGCTATTAACTTTGCTTTCTCTCTTTCATTTAAATCTGAAAGTTCATATTCATAAGCAAAATCTAATGTCCCTTTTAATTGCCATGCTGAGTTTCTTCCTAAAGGTAGTGCTCCTTTTAATTCTATTCCTAATCTTGGTTTTACACTCCATGCATCATTTCCTTCTACTTCTAATCTTTCTAAACCATCTTCTTGAAATGAGGGTCTTGTTACATACATTGCTCTAAATCCTCCATATGGCATTATACTTGCTCTTTTTCCTAACTCTATTTCTTTTCCTAGTACATTTTCACTTGTTATACTATATGTTTCATATGTTCCATTTAGTTCTGATCTTTTTAATGGTGATTCCCAGTCTATGTTTCTGTCTATATTATGTAAACTTACTCTTCCCATTAAATCATTTCTTAGCTGCCATCCATTTGACTTATACTTATTATGCAAGCCTAGTTGTATTGTATCTACCCATTCCTCACTATCATTTCCATCTTTAAATTCAAATCCTGTGTGTAAGTATCCTAATGAGTAACCAAATGTATTCTTGTATGTTCTTTCTACTTCCCTTAATGCTACTACTCCTGTTGTTGTGTAGTCATATCCTACTACTCCATCTGTTTCTTCTTTATTTTTTCCTTTTCCTCCTATTATATTCATTTTTACATTTTCTTTTGTATTATTTGTTGAGTCTTGTAGGCTAAATAGTGAATTTTCTAATGTTCTTGCTATATCATTTTCTCTTTGGTTTATATTAGCATAGATATTTCCTGCCATACTTCCCATTATATGTCTAAAGTCTGTTTCATTTGTTATATAGTTAAGTTTGTCAAATATTTTTCTTCCTTCTCCATTTGTTACTGCATATTTTTCATTTAGTGATTTTCCAAAATCTTCAAACCATAAACCATCTGTAAAATCTGTATAAGACTTTCTTGTCATTATTAAATCACTTCCAACTATTGTTGCATCCCAAGTTAGAGATTGTGAGATATATTCACCTTTTCCTGTTGCTCCTTTTAATATATTTTCAAATGTGTATCGGTCTGTTGCTATTCCTGTTGCAAAATCAGGAGCTATTTCTACTTTTTCTGGTATTACTCCTCCAAAACCTATTTGACTTGATGAGTTTGTTCTTGGTGTATTTAAAGATGGATCTATTGATATTATTACTCTTATTCCATCATAGTTAAAGTTTCCTCCAACATTTATGTTGATTTCTCCTCTATTTACTAGTGTTGGCATATCAGGGAGCTGGTATTGTTTTGAAGTTGATCCTATAGTTGTTCCTGTTGTATCATTAATATTACTTAATTCTACTGTTGGAGTATAGCTTATTCCCATTCCTGTTCCTGATATATTTATTACTCCATTATTTATTAATTTTGTATTATCTCCTGATAAATAAATTCCTGTTACATCATTTCCTGTTACATTTATTACTCCATTTGCATCATTATATATCTGAGCACCATTTTGACCCGCTATTCCCATTACATTGTCACCAGTCATATTTATTGTTCCATAGTTTCTTACTATTGAATTATCTGTTGCAAATATTCCTTTTGCATTATCTCCTACTCCATTTATTATTCCATAATTCTCTGCAACATTTCCTGCTCCTGCTATATACACACCTATTCCATCTTTTCCTACTTGAATTATCTTAGATGCGTTATTTGTTACATTACTATTTTCTCCATAGATTCCAACTGAATAACCTGTCTTATATTTCTCTCCATTAGTATCAGTATGCTCAACTAAATTTGAATCTCCTAAAATAATATCTGCATTATTTGTAATTGCAGCCCTCTTGGCATATACTCCAATATTTGATACTCCTGTATTTCCTATAATATCTGCATTATTTACAAAAGATCCTCCATTTTTCAGAAAATATCCTATGTTATCTGAACCTGTCATTGTTATTGTTCCACTATTTGTTGCTGTTAAAACTGAATCTGAAAATGTGAATATACTCCCATTTCCTATTGTTGCTGATTGATTATTTGTAAATGTAGGTGTTGTTCCTCCTGAGAAAACAAATCCTAATGAGCTGTCTCCTACAGATATTGATGAATTATTTATTACAACCCCTGTTTGATTTACAGCATAAACCCCCACAGCATTATTTTGACCTATTGTTATTGAAGAACCTGCATTTAATGTTATTGTTCCTCCATCAGAATATATACCTGTTCCTTCATTACCTGTTGTTATTGTTCCACTATTTATTACATTACCATTTAAGTTATATATTCCTATTGAATTATCTCCAACATTAATAGTTCCAGTAGATGTGTTATTAATATTACTGTTTAAATGATCAGCATAAATACCTAGGCCTGGATTTGTTGTACTTAATGAGTTCCCTATTTTGATCATTCCATTATTTGTTATATTATTTTCTCCTGTTGTATATATTCCTATTGATTGATCTCCACTTAGGTCAATTTTATTGTCGTTAGTTATTAAGGCTGTTCCTAAAACTGAATTTTCAGAATATATCCCCACTGATTTTTTACTTGTACTCTTTATTTCAGATATTCCCATGTTTGATATGCTATTTCCATCTTTTAAGAATAACCCTGTTGATTCTTCACCAACATTAATTAATCCATTATTATTAACTATATATGCTCCGTTTCCTTCTGCATATATTCCAACTGAACTGTTTCCTACTGATATTGTACCTTCGTTTCTTGCTCTTGCTCCTCCTTTTAAATACATCCCTGCTGATGAATTACCAAGAGTTATCAATCCTAAATTTGTTCCTTCTTCATTTACAGCAGTTCCTGAAATTGAATGTGGAAATGGATTATCTGTATATAAACCACTTATTACCATTCCAGAAACATTTGTACCAACAGAATTAATATTTGATGATGTATCAAATAAAGTAGCTGTTCCTACTCCATTTATTAGTGAACCATTTGATCCTAATGTTACTGATGTATTATTATAGAAGTCCCCACCTATCATATTTCCTACTACATATGTTGAACCTGATGTTGCTGATACTGAAAATGGTGTTGTTAGGTTTATACTTGATGTTGCATCTGTTATCATTAATATTATATTCTGTCCATTTACATGTATATTCCCACCTAAATTTGTAAATGAACTTCCATTTGTTAAATAGTATCCTATTGCATTATCTCCATTTAATGATATTGTTCCTCCATTTATTGTTCCTGTTGAGCCTTGAGTATACACTCCTATTCCATTTTTACCTACAGTGATTGTCCCATCTATATTTAAAGTTGAATTTGTAGCATAGATACCTATTCCTGCTTCTCCACTTGATACATCTATATTTGAGCCTGTACCTAAAGTTATTTCTGAATCTGCTGTACTTAATAAATTATTGGCATATATTCCATAACCTCCATGTAATACTCCTGTTGAAGTTATATTACCATTATTACTTATATCTATTTTTCCAGTTCCATATCCTGGAGATGATCCTGTTAAATAGTTTAATCCAAATATACCAACACTTTCATTTCCAATATTAATTGTTCCATTATTTGTTGTCAAAGTTCCGTTTGATCCATATATTCCTACAGAGTCATCTCCTGTTACTTTTATAGTATTTCCTATTGTATTTGTTACTTTTCCAAAATCAGCAAGAACTCCTGTTGAGTTATCTCCTGATAAGTCTATCATTCCATTATTATTTATTGTTATTCTATCTCTGTCTGTTGATAAAATTCCAGTACCATAATTAACTTGTCCCACAGCTATTTGACCCAAAATTGATCCATTTATAGTTGAATTTATATCAACACTTGAATTTATGAAGTCTGACTTGTTATAAAACTCTGTTGAGTTATTTAAATTAATTGGTACATCTGCAATTAAAACTCCTTTTAATAAAGAAAATGGAGTATAATTTGGATTACTTGAGTTTGATATTTTAACATTACTTGTTATATTTGACCCTGGAGCATATATTGTTCCTACTGAACTTAATGTCACAGGAGAGGCTGGTGAATCTAAAATAGCCAGTTTTGATGTGCTATCTTTTAAATTCAATTCAAGAGTTCCTCCTCCTGTTACTAAAGAACCTAAATAGGTAGCTAAATTTCCTATTGATGAAAATGCTATTCCACCTGCTTCTATATCAACTACTATATTTCCTGTAACCTGTAAATTTCCTGTTCCATTATTTAAGGCAAATATTCCTCCATTTTCAACAATTGATTTATATGTCCCTGACAATTGTATTGTTGAATTATTTGCATATAGTCCTATTGCTCCATTTCCTGTTTTTATTGTTCCACCAGATAAATTAGTTGTTGTTCCTGCACTTGTGTAAAGACCTGCTCCATTTGGTGAAAAAACTTCAACATTTCCACCTGTCATATTAAATGTTCCTGAGTTATATATTCCAACTTGGTCTTTATCTGTTCCTAATGCTGTTAAATATATATTACCTGTATTATTTCCTGCTCCATTAGAGCCTACATATATTCCTATTGCTTTATTTGCTGATGTTAAGGACTGGATCGTTCCTGTATTAGTTAATGTTCCTATATCTGTAATTGAAGATCCAAGACTATACATTCCAGTTACATTGCTTCCTACAGATATTGTTCCATTATTTATTCCTGTTGAACTGTTTCCTGTTGTTGCTTCTACATAGATTCCTATTCCAGAAGTAACATTATCTATTTTTACAGTTCCTGAATTTGTCATATTAGAATTTTTTAAATAAATTCCTGTCCCTGCTCCACCTGATACATCTATTGTTCCTGATAACGATGTTGCTCTACTTCCTTCACCATAGATTCCTACAGATGTTCCTGTTGTAGATGATTCAACTTTTATAGTTCCAGCATTTGTTATATCTGTATTTTTTAAATATGTTCCTATTACATTTCCTGTCCCTTTTAAATCTATATTTGAAGTTGTAGTCAAATTAACCAATGAATTAGATAGAGCTAAAGTATTATCTGCATAAAGACCAAATGCATCACCAACTACTCCACCTGATATAGTCTTTATATCTTTTTCATTTTGGATATTTATTTTATCATCTCCATATCCAAGAACTGAAGATGTTACTATCCCATCAAAATAGTTTTTTCCATATATTCCAACTGAACCTGATCCTAATTCTATTAACCCTTGATTTAACGTATCTGAACCATTTGCTACATACATTCCTATTGAGTTAGTACCAAGTTTTATCTCTCCAGAAGCAGTGTTTTTTATTGTTACATAATCTCCTGCTATTGCTGTAGACTGATTCCCTGATAATGATATTGTTCCATTATTTGTTATTTTTCTATCTGCTAAAAGATTTCCTACTTTATTTTTTTGAGCTATTGCAATTTGTTGTGCATTTGTTCCTACTACATTTATTCCAGAAACTACAGTTACATCTGTATTTAGAAACTGAATTTTCCCATATGAACCGTTATCTAAATTAGATTCAGTCGTATTATCAAGAGTAAGGTCAAATCCATTCATTACATAACTGTAGTATCCTGATCCAGCAAAATTGAAAAATCCTGATGTTAAATCTGGAAGACCAGCAAAAGAATTAATGCTTGCAGTACCACTTGTAGAAGAATCAACATAAAGTATATTTGAACCTTGTGCCATATTAACTGTTAAATTACTTGGGTTTAAAAATGATGCTTTTAATGATGTCGCTATAGCAGGAATATCTGCTAAAGAACTCACCTTTGCATAAAGTAACATTCCTCCTGCATCTACTGATGCTGATGCAGAAGATGTTATATTATATTTCCCTGTTACTGTAGTTGAATTTGGAGCTATATAGTTATAGAATAACAATCCTCCAGCTTTTGCTTTTAAAATATTGCTTCCTGATAAATTTATAGTCGAATTATCTCCTGAGTATAGAGCAATTCCTCCTGTTTCAGATACAATCTGTCCTCCACTTATTGTTGTTCCTGTTGTATTATCTGCGTAAACTCCTATTGAATTTTTTCCTGCCGATGTTATTGTTCCACTTGACATTCCAAAAGTCCCTGCATTATATACTCCTAATGATTCCTTACCATTTATGTTTATTGTTCCTGTATTGGTTCCTGTTGAAACAGTTCCACCAGAAGTTCCAAAAATTGATATTCCTTGAGAAATTTCTCCATCTATTGTTATTATTCCACTATTTAGTGCATAGCCTCCATTAATTGCCAAAAGACCTGTTGTTTGACTCAAATTATTACCAATTGTTATTGTTGAGTTATTTTGTACAAAAGTCTGATTACTTCCTAAATTATTTGTGTCATTTGCTAGCATAACTACATTATTAAAAGCAGTATTTATTAAATTACTATTATTTACACTTATATTTTTATCTAGAGATACTCCATATTTATCTGTTCTTATCAATACACTATTTGTAGCATTATCTCCCAAGACTAAATCTTGTAAATTTGTATTATTCAAATTTATTGTATTTATATTATTAGTATTATATTCTTTATTTCTTAATATTCCAACTCCTTTATCACCATTTAAAGTTATTCTTAAATTAGTTATATTTCCAATTGGATTTAACATATTTTTAGTTATTTGTTTTGACAATGAAATTCCAACATTCTCAATTCCATTTACTTTAATAATTCCATTTGAACCATCTATTTCAACATCTCCATAGTAACTTGGAAGGGAAGAAAACATATCTCCAACTCTTACTCCATAGCTATTACTTCCATTAATTGTGATATTTCCAGACCTTACAATGACATATGGATTCGCTGGTGATGTTTGACTCAATGAAGATTGATACTGTCCAAAATCAATTCCTATACTTTGACTTGAATTTGATGACATTATTATTTCTCCATTATTCATAGTTTCAGAACGTTGAGTAAGCTGTGTTCCTTCAGAATCTACCATAATTCCAATCATATTTATTCCGTTATTTAAAACTATTTGGCTTCCAGCTAAATTTTCAAATATTGAAGGTGCATTCCCTATGCTGGTACTACATGAAAAAGAACCACCATTGTTACATCCTAGTAATTGATGTTCAACTCCAACAAGGACATTTTGTCCACCATTGGTAGAATTATTTAAAGTTACTGTTCCATTAAACGTAACACTTTTAGTAGTTGTATTTACTTCATATGGATTATAACTTATAAATATTGTAGTTTTTCCATCAGATCTTGTATTATTAACTGTGTAGTTTCCAGTCATCGTAGTATTAAAATCCCCAACCATACTATAAAAAGCATTCATAGTCGCATTGTACGAACCATTAGTCAAAGTTCCTATAACTGTTCCATATGAGCCATATGGATTCATCGTTCCATCTACATAAATACTTCCAGTATATGAGGTATTTCCATTAGATGCACTTATAATGACTGGAGTAGTTGCTGTAAGTTCTCCATAGTTTCCTAACATAAATCCCTGGCTAGCCTCATTTTGTGAAATTACTTGAGTTGTTTGACCAAAACCACCAGCTGTATAAGTCAAACTTGGCGGTGTAAATAAAACAGGAATTGTTATAATTGGATTAACAGGATCAAAACTTCCAACTACCACTGTACTTGGTGAGGGTGGTGTAAGTGTAACTGGTGTAGGTGATGTAGGAGTTCCAATGTTGGGAACAGCAAATGATACTAATGGCGGTAATGTTGGAACTATTGAATTTACTGTTGGATTTCCCGGTATTATTGGTGTTATTAATGGCATAGAAGGTTTATTTACCCCTAATGAAACTGGTTGTTTACTTGGCTCTCTTACTTGTAGACTTATTCCTAGATCTACTTCTTTTGGTTTTTGTAAAGGTAAATATGGCTTTCCTGATAAACCTCCCTTTGTCCCACTTGTTAATACATAGTTTCCATTTGTATCATAATAACCTGTTGTCTTTGTGTGATATTTTTCGTTTTCTGAACTATTATCTAATCCTTTGCCATATTCTTCATAAAATCCACTAAAAAAGATTTGCCATTCCAAATATTCAGGTTTTACAATATAATCACTCTGTTTATATAAATCTTTTAATTCCTTATTTCTTTTATTTAAAACTTGTTCTATTAACTTATAGTTATTTTCATTTGATTTTCCTTTTTCAATATTTTTTGTCATACTCTCATACATTTTATCATACTTAAGTGGAGCAACTGTTCCTGCTCCTGTATATGAAGATAATATTGAATTTATTGCTAGAAAACTTATTAATAATTTTTTATTTTTTTTCATCTAATTTCTCCTTTATTTCATTTGCTTAAATTAATTATATTTCCTTATATTTTATCTAAAACCCAATACTTGATTCCATATTTCAGATATCTTTGTTGTTTTATAATATCTAAATAACAAAGTTACTGGTGGTAACTGTTCATTATTTTTTATCTCTGTTAAAGTAAGAGTTCTTCCTAATTTATTATATTCTATATATAAAAGGACATTTAAATCTTGTTTTTCATACTTCTTTCCTCCTCCATTGTATCTTTTAAATCCGGCTAATTCTCTTAAATCATTTAATGAGCTAAATCTATTTAGTATTGCATCTTTTTTATATATAAAATTATTCTCTTTTAAGTCTTTTATTGTTGCTCCATATTCTTTTTTTCCTATTAAGAATGAAAATTCTTTATATAGCTTTACAATCTCTTCTTTTGTATGTGTCATTTTTTTAATTTCATAGATTTCTTCTACTCCCATTTCTTTCAGAAAATTATTCCAACTTCCATAGTAATGTATTACTGAGCCTAAAGAAATTCCTGATTTGAAAAAGTTTCTACTTGTTATTTTTTTTCCTTTATCTTTCAAATCTAAATATTTTTTCTCTATTTCTTTTTTACTATATGAAAAAGGTCTTGGTTTTAATCCTAGAATTTTAGATAATTCTCTCCAACACCATAATTTAGATATATATTTTGATGATGGAACTTCTTTTATTAAATCTAAATCTTTTCTATATCTTAATTTCCCTTCTTTAGTTTTTTCAATTAATACTTCTAATATTTTTTCTTTATTGTCCTCTATTTTTTTTCTTTGACTACAACTTTCAAAATATTCTCTTATCATTTCTATTGAACAAATTGTATTATCTAAATTTTTAGTTTGATCATAATGTTTTTTGAATTCTAGATTTTTTTTTTCTTTAGTCTTTCTTTCTTTCAATTCATTATCTGCATTTTGACTCCTTATATAAAGAGTATCTAATTTTGATATAGCTCTTTCATTTGTGCTTCTTGATAATTTGATCTTAAACACCTCCTTTATTAAAAAACATCTATGTGAATTAATTAACTCTGGTATTAGGTATTTTGACTTTCTCTATTTTTATTTAATTAATATAAACTCTATTCTCCTATTAAGTGCTCTTCCTTCTGGATTATCTGTCCCATCTGATTTTTTATTTGGAGCTATTGGATTACTATTTCCCATTCCTTTTACTTCTAATAGGTCTTCTGAATCTAAGCCTAGTTGAATTAATTTACTTTTTACTGACTCTGCTCTCATCAATGATAATTTCTCATTATAAGAAGGTGTTCCCTTAGAATCTGTATAAGCATAGATTTTCAATTTATAATTATTATTTTTGATTATTTTTACAGTCTCCTTTAATACTTCATCATATCTAGGCTTTACCATACTATCATCAAAGTCAAAATATAGCTTTTCTTCGTCTAAGCTTATTTTTATAGTTTCCTCTTCTGGTTTTGGTTCTTCAAATATTGTTATTTCAAGAGCATTTATTCTGGTATTAAGTCAATCCATTGGACAAAAAAGAGTTGCTTTTATATTGTTTATTATGAAGATTTTCTTAAATATTCTCCTGGTGACAAATATCCTAATCTTTTTTGTATTCTCTCATTGTTATACCAATTTTCTATATACTCAAATAATAAAACCTTTAATTCTTCATAAGTTTTTATCTCTATATCAGATATTAATTCTTTTTTTAGGATTGCATGAAATGATTCTATGCATTCATTATCATACGGATTTCCTTTTCTAATGTTTGATTCCAAAGCTTCATATTCCTTTAATTTTCCTCTGATTACTTTACTTGTATATTGACTTCCTCTATCTGTATGCACTGTACTTCCTTTTTAATCCTTTTTAGGTATTTTTTCTAAAGTTGATAATGCCAGTTCTATATCCATATGAGGGCTGAAATTCCATGATAATATTTCATTATTATACAAATCCATATAGCTTGCTAAATAGCAACAACCTTTATCTTTTGTTCTTATATATGTTATATCTCATGATATCTTCTCTTCTTCTTATACTTCTTTTTATATTTAATTTTCCTGTATCCATTATTCTTTTTCTTGCAGCTGGCCGAATATGGCTAAACCCTTTTTTAAAATATCATTGTCTCTTTCTAAATCTTTTACTTTTTTTCGCAAGTCCAGTAACTCTTCGTAGGCTATATCTTTTCCCTTTTCTACTCCTATTTTTTTTGTTTCCCCATCTTAGATTCAGCTCCTTTGTTTTTTATCTTACATCAGCAAGCTTTTAGCGGAACACCTATTCTGTCTTTGTAAATTTTGATGCTTTGTACTAACCCTACAATATCCATATAACATAATAATTTTCTCCTTCACAAAACTTAAGAAAATTATATTATAAATATTAGAATAAGTCTATATTTATTTAAATAAAATATACTAAAAGTAGTATTAAACTACTCTAGTCACATATTTTATTGATAAGAAATGACGATTGGGGGAAAAGGTACATTAATTATGGTGCTACCCCTTTAACAGTATATCTAAATACTTTGAAGTCATGAATACTCCTTTTTACTTAAATTTTATCATAATATTCTGACTTAGTATTTTTACTTCCTTAAGTTGATAGCTATGGGTACGCAGCATTAGAAAGTATATTTTAACCCTAAACTAACTGATGCGTCCGAATATTTATTTTTCCCCCATCGATATGATAAATACCCCCATGTATCGAAATTCTGATTAAATTTGATTTCTGTACCAAATTTAATCTCTCCAAGATCCTTTACATCAACTTTATTATTAACGTTATTCATACTTACTCCAAAATCTTTTTGATTATGAATCCAAGTTGCTTCTGCAAATGGTTGAAAGACTTTTTTCTCTGCTTCTTTAATATCAAGATTACTTGTATATATTCTCAATCCTAAACGTGTTTGAATATTATCATCACCAGAAAATTCTACAACAGTCCCATTTGACTCTGTGTGATCTTTTGTTTTTACGCCCATGTATATTGCTTGAGCCCTAGGCTGAACAAAAAATTCATTTTTTGTTGGTTCTCTATCTACTTTAAAAGTATATCCTCCTTCAATAGATGCTGTTAATCCTTTAGAGCTATAGTTTTCTTTATCAAGGTCTTCTCCATGCACTTCACTATCAAACCAGCTGTATGTTAGCCAGCTGTCCATATACAGCCCAGATCGATCTTCATTATTATCAAACCAAGTACTATATACTCCTATATTGTACCCATCTGATTTACCTTGTGACTTATAATTGGTAATTTTAGAATTAGTACTATTATGATTAAAACCGTATCCTCCCATTATTCCTAAATGATAACGATTTAGCTCATTTGTACTCCATTGGGCAATATCGCTCCCAACTTGTAAAATATATGTTTTTCCATGAGTATTTAATTGTTTAGAACCATCTTTAAATGTATTATTTCCTCCAATATTACGTATCCACATACTTGTTGCATGTCCTTTATCTGAAAGAGAATCTGTATATTGTGGATCTCCAAGACGATCATACAGACTGTGTACAAATAAATTATTTACTGCAGCATTATTTGCCAAATAACTTCCTGATTCTGGACGGTAAACTTTTTGATCCTTTATTGATCCAGCAGGAGGTTTAGGATTAGCAGGAGGAATTTGTGGATCTACAGGTTTAATAGAGTCAACTGGAGGATTTATACCTGGAACTAAACTACTGTTTAAATACCATTTTTTTGTGTCTGTAGTATTCCCGTTTCCTCTATTTAAAAAATATTCATAAGCTCCCGCAACTATACGTTCAGATTTTTCAAATTGTCCATCAGAATTTCCGCCCACAGATATTAGTTCTATTCCTTCTAAAGTTTCTGTTCCTATTCCTCCAATATTATTTACTTTTACTTTTGTATTTCCAGAAGTATCTCCTATAATAACTAGCTTATCTGTTTCAGAATTATCATCATTTAGTTCTATATCAAAAATAATAAGTCCATTATTTCCATTATAATTTCCTTTAATAGTAAAAGTATCAAAACTATTTCCATTTGCTGATGAAAAATCAATTATTCCTCCATTATTAACTGTGCCTTCTAAAGTATATGACACAGGTATAAAGTTGGAAGGTCTATATAAGCTTAAAACTGCCTCATCTGACAAAGTAATAGAAGTTAATGAGGAATCTTTGTTCATTTCCCAATTACTATTAGAACCAGAGATTTTCAAATCCACTCCAGAATTTTTACCAGTGTCTATTTCAGTTGAACCTATAAATTTAGAACTGTTACTCATATTTAGAAAAACATACCCTCCTTCAATAGCGGAAATATTTCCTTTTATATCAAATATACCAGAAGATGGATTAATGATATTATCATTAATATTTATATCTCCTCCACGAACATAAGTGCTGTCTATTACAGGAACATTTAAATATCCACTCATTATTACTGAATCTTTTCCCTTGGCCTGTATTACATAAGTGCTGTTTTCTGCTCTTAATGCAGCTCCGCCTTCTAAATATACCTTTCCAGGTCTAATATTATCAGTGTAAGTTCCTTGCTGTTCTGTAGAAGCAAATATAGCATAAGCATCAAGGCCATTAGCATTAATTTTTGCGCTATCACCCAGCTGTATTGTCCCTCCTTTGTTAGCATAAACAGCATGTCCTTTTTTAGCATTTGATTCTATCTCAGAATTATCACTAATAAAAATATATGATTTACCTTTAGTATTATTATTTTTTCCAGCAAGTATGTCAAAAATCCCTAAGTTATTTATGTCTTTATCTCTATTTCCTGCGTAAACACCATACCCTTGTGTATCAGAACTATTATTTGCATTAGATAAGTATTTATTCGTAATAACAGCGTTATCAGATAAGATTGCTACTGATTTTGAATTTTCATTAAAGTAGTTATTAGCTCTCACTGTTACACCAGAGCTAGAACTTAATTCAGTATTTTCTTTCACAAAAATTAAATCAGTATATTTAGTATTTGAATTACTTGATGCCATATTAATAGCATCTGCATGATCTCCAGAAGCAGTTATTTTCAAATTATTTGCATAAAAATAGTTACTTCCTCCATTTGTTCTAATTGCATCCGATTTAGAACCAGAGGTTATTATTTCTGCATTATTAAGATAATAATAACCATTATTCATATATAATCCAAATCCTTTTAATGGAGCTGTTCCTTGAGCATCAGTTGTTGTTACCTTTACATCATCATCTTTAGAAACGTTTGAATAATATAATGTATTATTCGTATTGATAGTAGCACCTAGTGAGACTAGAGTTGTGATCATATATGAAATAGGTATCCTTTTTTTCATTATCTACTACCTCCTTTAAATTTGTGTTTACAAAAGTTTAAAAAAAAATTTTAAACATTGTATGTTTAAATCATTCCTATAAAATAACAACACTTTATATTAAAAACATTACAGTATTGATTTTGTTCTAATTTATTATAACATATTTTAGAGAAAAAATTCTTTGTTTTTTCTTACCTAGGTCTAAAATTATAACTACAAAAAGGGCTCAAAAAGACTTCAATAGGGTCCCAACAGAAAAATCGGATTTTATACGCTAAGGTAAACTAAAAATAAAAAATGTATCAACATACTTTAATTGCTGATGCATTTTTTATAGATTGCCCTTGGTTATACCTTCGCTGGTACTACCCCCAGAAGCCCTCAATCAAAGATTTAATAATTCTGCTGTGATGACTTTAAAAAAAATATTTTCTTCTCTTTTAATCAGCGAGTTTAAAAATCCAATCTTTAGTTCCTTTAATGAAAAATTTCCTTTTAACTGTCTACGACTTCTTGATTCTACTACATTTCAACTTCCAGATATATTTTCTTCTACTTACAGAGGCTTTGGTGGTTCTTCTCATACTGCTGGGATAAAGATTCAATTGGAATATTATTTACTCAACGGACAGTTTTTAAATATTCATACTGGTGCAGGAAGTCAAAATGATAAAACCTATGGTTCCGAATGCTTAAAAAGTATTCAAAAAGAAGATCTATATATTCGTGATCTTGGGTATTTTGACTTAAAAGATCTACATATAATAGAAAAACAAGGAGCTTTTTTTGTATCAAGAATTAAATTCAATACCTAAAACCTATCTTAACGGAGAAATCAAAAAATATTCTATTTATAGAGTATTAGATCTAGAAGCAATAATGAATAAACTAAAGCAAGGTGAAACAATAGAAATAGAGTTTGTTCACCGTGGGACACTCCAAAAATTGCTAGCGAGACTCATTTGTTATCGACTTACAGAAGAACAGCTTAAAAAACGTAGAAAAAAACAAAATTTCACAGAAAAGAAAAAAGGATTTGCATTAAAGGAAAAAAATAAGCATTTAAGTGGATTAAATGTATATATTACTAATATTCCAAGTGAACGTATTAAAAAAGAAGAAATCCATAATCTTTATTCACTACGCTGGCAAATAGAGTTATTATTTAAAACATGGAAATCATTTTTTGGTATCCAGCATTGCAAAAAAATAAAAAAAGAAAGTTTAGAATGCCATTTATATGGTCAACTAATTTCCATTTTAATAAGTTCAGCAACAATGTTTAAGATACGAAAATTATTATACGGGGTAGTACCAGCATCGGTGTCACCAGGTGCAAACTGAAAAAAATATGCTAGTATTTATAATGCTTCTAGCATATTTTTTTGTTTTCATAAAGTTACAATTCTATAGATATACAATCAATATGTAACATAGTGTATAGAGATAGTACCGACGAAGATGTAACCATGCGTTTTTTCAAATTATCATAGGAATTCTTTCTTTCATATCTAAATTAAAGTGTCCATATGGGTTGATATGAGTATATATTAAGGGAGTTAAAGCTCTAAAGTCTTCTGGTGTCATTACATTTAACCATTTTTTCTGTGACAATATTTGCTGTATCATTAATGTGTTTACATAAACTAAACAGTTCTGTAAAAGATGTAGACTTAATACAGAAAGCTCCTGATCTTCAAGTCTATTTGTTGAAATTTCACCACCTTTACCATAAAAAATGAATGAGTTGGCGGAATTCCAGTTTTCTACTACATTTAGTCCTTCATTTATTTCTATTCTCAATTTTTCTGATTTTAAATACTCACAAAGAAAAATTGTTTTGATTGCTTTTCCAAGTTCAGAAAGAGCTTTATATGTTGGATGCATTAAATTATTTCTAGTAAATCTTTTCATTATAGCCTCTGTTTCTGCTGTCCCCATTCTTAAAGCTGTTGCGTATTTAATCATTTGATCGTATTGTTGTTTAATGAGTTCCCAATTTATTGATCTTGTAAGAATTGGTTGTAAGTTTGAAAAATTATCATTTATCCCGTTATCTGGTCGATATAATTTTTGTGAATGAATAGCTTTTAGTCTTGGCATAAGATTAAATCCCAGAAGGTGGCAAAATGCAAAAGCTACTTCACTTTGACCATGGGAATCTACAAAGTTTTTTTCTATTTTCATATCTGTACAATGCTTTAACAAGCCATCAATCATTGCTGATACTTCAGATGAAGAACAAGATTTTAATTGTGAGTATACACAAGTAGATTTTTTCTCTACATGCCAATAAATCATGACTCCACGACCTCTATATCTTATGTGCCATTCAGTCATTAAATTTTGATCCCATGCTCCAAATTTTTTGGAATCAGATGCACAAGTGGTAGTTGCTTCACCCCAAACATCTTGAATACGACATTTCAAAATTTCATTGACTACTTTAGATATTGCATTGTAGAAATTATCTTTATTTATAAATTTTCTTCTGATATAAAGTAAGTCCTTGTAATTTTCTCCATGGTTTCCGGAAGAAACTCTTTTAAGACCTGTATTAGTACCTAGTCCATACAATGTTAAAATGAGCCTTTTTTGAATAGTCTCACTATCCAATCTTTCGTGGGATGCAATTGTTTTAAAATTATTGGTAAAAGAAAGTCTCAAGTCAGCTTCTTTTAGTACATCTAACAAATTTGTCATTGGCCAGATTTTCATTATTTCAGCTTTTAATTTGACAATATTAGTTGGTTCTGGCTGGGGATCACTGGGTGATACCGTTATCCATCCTTTTCCTTTATCAGAGAGATGTACTTTAGGATTTTTAAGTATATTATGATCCAGTTCTGATAAAGCTTTGTACATACCATTTTTTATATTTTGTATAAAATCATTTGAATTTAGTGGTTGATTTAACATTTTATAATTTTCTTCTCTGTGAAGCTCAAAATCATTTGGAAGATCTTCATCAGGATTCCTGTATCTATCCGCTCCTACAACCCAAATTTCTTTACATCAACAATAGGGAATAAAATATTCTTTATTATTCCATCAGGATTATTTAAAGCTGCATCAGCTATTTTGAATAAAATATTAGTTTTTCCATTGACACGCCTAAAATCATTAATGAATTCTTTTTCTATTTTTCTTTCAGCTCGAACACTTATTTTATGAATAATCTGAATTAAAAGTTCAATGAGATTATCAATAATTTCTCTTTGTCTAATCCAAAAAAATGATGCCAATAATGTATAACGAATAGTTTCTGGATGTCTACGAAGTTCTCTAATATCTTCTGAGACCACTCGTTGCTTATATTTTTTCAATATTTTATTTGATGTCTTGCAGAAAAGATCTTCAGGTAATTCTAGTTTTTGAATAATTTTTAATTTTGATATTTCCCTTAGAATACTGTCTAAACCTATCCGTCCAGGGTCTGATCTTAACTCACTGAATGTAATTTCAGTTTCACTGTTAAAATCTTTTTTTTCAGAAGAAATTAAATTGTTTATTAGATCATCAATTCTAAAAATTGTATCTTTAGACATTTTTTTAAAGACTTTCTGAAAAAACTGATTTTCATTTTTGAATATTGCCGATTTAACAATGCGAGTTACTCTGTCTAGTGTAGGTGGTTCGACCTGCAACTCTTTATATTTATCATATGTAAGTTGAACCAGGTTGTCTGTATTTTCATTATAAGAAAATGTGAGCTTAGAGAGCCATTCAATCATATTTTCTGTATCTTCTGTTGTAGATTTTCTAAATTTAAAATATGTTCGGATTTCAGCTTTATGGTACATAATGATTCTACTTTTCCAATT
>JAGOZX010000057.1 GCA_018058425.1 Sebaldella sp. | reverse complement strand
CATTCTCTCCAACTATTGCATGTATCTCGCCTTTTTTCACCTTTAGTGTTATATCTTCATTCGCTACTACTTTTCCTCCTAGGAACTCTTTCCTTATATTTCTCATCTCTAAGATATATTCACTCATCTTACCTCCCTATAAACTCCTATAATATTTTATACAATGACAATATTTTTACTGTCATTCTAGAATCTTACGTTCATAATAGTTTTATTATGAATGTTTTTGCTAAGTTTAGCCACATTAGATCACAATAATTTTGTTATCATTAGTGAAGTTCGTATTCACAAATACCTTTTTCTCTGTATAAATCTTTTTATCCTATACATATCTTAGGATTTGCCCTAATTTTATGATATAATAGATTTATAAAAAAAAATAGGACATCTGTCCCATGAAAAGGACTATTTTATGAAAGAAATTATTGAAGTAAAATATTATATTGATAAATTTAAACTTGGAGATATATTACCTCCAATTATTATGCCTTATATTACTATAAAGACATATAAAAAAAACTCACTTATTTTAGAAGCTGGTAAGCAAATTAAAAATCTTTATTTTTTATTGGAAGGTAAAATAGAAGTTAATAGTATTCTAGAAAATGGAACTCATATTATCATAGATGAACTGCTTCCTTTTACAGTTTTTGGAGATATAGAGTATGTTGCTGGAATTTATGATACCTTACAAAATCTTATTTCTAAGGAACAAACAAAAGTATTATTAGTCTCATATGATGTATTAGATGAAAAACTCTCTGATAATGTCTCTTTTTGGAAAAAAATGGCTATTGAAAGTGCTGATAAGCTTATTCGAACTAACTACTCTGTTTTAAAAAAACTAAATAATAAACTAGAGGACATAATAATTGATCTTTTAATTGAGAATAACAATGAATTTGTTTTTTCTTCACTTGACGCTTTTTCTAAAACTTTAAATGTAAGTTATAGAAATCTAACTAGAGTGCTAAGAAAACTTACTAATGAAAATATTATAATTAAAGAAAAAAATAAAATAAAACTAATCAAATAACTATAAATGCCTTTTTTCACAATTGACCCTAAATTTTATTTTTCCGAAAAAAAGGACATATGTCCTTTTTTTAATAGAATAACTATGATAAATTGGAATTATACTATTTACAACTAACTATAAGAAGGTGGTGATCTGTGATTTAACTTTGTAGTAAGGAGTTGTTTAAAAATGGATGTATTAGACTACATTTCTAAAAATGAATATTTAAAAAGATATTTTGAAAAAATACCTCATACTGAACTTATCAAACACTGTAAATTTGAAATCTACAAACCACAAAGTATCATAGTAAAAAAAGGAGAATTCATTAATTTTATTAGCATTATCATCTCTGGAAGAGCTCTTTTATTAAATGAATTTGAAAACGGCCATGCTTATATTCTAAAAGAATTAAAGCAATTGTCAGTTATTGGAGATATTGAAACTGTATCTTCATACAGGGCTTCTGCTTGTACTATTGAAGCTATTACTTCTTGTACACTTATAACGCTAAATCATAAAGTTTTTCTAAAATGGATTGATACATACCATCACTTCTCAATAAATGTATCTAAAAGACTAGCAGAAAGATTTTATGAATCATCTAATGAAAATGGCAAGTATCTTGCCTATAACTCTAACTACAGTCTTATTTCTACTATAATAAATGTAGTAGAAAATACATTAGGAACAAAACCAAAAATTAATTTTGATGTGAAACTAAAGAACACAAGAAAAGAATTAGGTGAGCGAATTGGTCTTAATGAAAGGACAATTAACAGACTTTTATTAAAACTAAAAAATGAAGAACTAATAAGTACTAATTCAGGAAAAATTTATGTAAATGATATTCAATATTTTAAGTTAAAAGATTTAAAAGAAAACCTACAAATGGACAGGAGAAAAAAAATATGAAATTAATTGACAGAGTAAATGACTCTATAGCTTATATCAAATCAAAAACTGACTTTAATCCTAGTATTGCAGTTATTTTAGGATCAGGACTAGGAGAATATGCGGATAATTTAGAAGAAAAAGTTACTATTCCTTATGATGAAATACCCCACTTTCCTACACTAAGCGTGGAAGGACATAAGGGACAGCTAGTATTTGGAAAAATTCATGGAAAAGAAGTTGTCTGCATGCAAGGGAGACTTCACTTTTATGAAGGTAAAGGAATGCATGCTGCCACTTATGCAGTACGTGTTTTTACAAAATTAGGTGTAAAAGTTTTATTTACTACTAATGCAACTGGAGGATTAAATGAGAACTTTAGACCTGGTGACCTTATGATAATAAAAGACCATATTAACTTTATGGGAGATAATCCGTTAATTGGTGAAAATGAAAATGAGTTTGGTGATAGATTTCCAGATATGACAAATCTTTATGATCCAGAACTTATTAAAATTGCAGAAAAAACAGCAGAAGAGATTGGTATTAGTATAAAAAAAGGTGTCTTTATAGGTTATAGCGGCCCTAACTTTGAAACACCAGCTGAAATAAAATTATTTAGATCATTTGGTGCAGATAATGTAGGAATGTCTACTATTCCTGAAACTATAGTTGCTAAACATGGAAGAATGAGAGTTTTAAGTATCTCAGCTATTACTAACATGGCAGCTGGTATTTTAGAGCAGCCATTAAACCATCTAGAGGTTTTAGAAATGGGAGAAAAAATGAAACCAACTTTTAAAAAACTTGTAGATGGAATAATAGAAAAGATTTAAATGTTATAGAAAAATAATTACTGCTTTTAAATGTTCTTAAATATCTTTAAATTTTCATAAAATCACTACTATTAGGTATTGTAACATTTAATTTAGAACTCTCAGAATATTTATATGATAATATGGAAAAATTCAGGAGGTTATTTATGAAAAAGGTACTATTAGTTTTGACACTATCAATTTTATTTTTGGTGTCATGTGGTAAGAAAGAAGCAACAAGCGATAATGGGAAAACTGAAACTTCAAAGGAAAATGGAAAAATAAAAGTAGCAATTGTTTATTCTACTGGGGGACTTGGGGATCATTCATTTAACGATGCTGCTCAAAGAGGTTTAGAAAAATCAAAGGCAGAATTAGGAATAGAATATGTAAGTTATGAACCAAAGGATCCTACTTCTGAAGCAGAAAATCAATTAAGAAATTATGCAGAATCTGAAGAATACGATCTTATAATTGCTACAGGTTTTATGATGAAAGATGCTCTAGTGGCAGTAGCTAAAGAGTTTCCAGATCAAAAATTTGCAATCACTGATGAAAGAGTTCCAGAATTAAAAAATGTCGCATCATTAACATTTAAAGAACATGAAGGATCTTTTTTAGCAGGAGCACTTGCTGCTATGATGTCAAAAACAGGAACAGTTGGATTTGTAGGAGGTGCAGAGGCACCACTTATACAAAAATTTGAAGCTGGATTTAAACAAGGGGCTCTATATGTTAATCCAGAGATTAATGTGCTATCTGTGTATATTGGTGGAACTAATGCTTTTCACGATCCAGCATCAGCAAAAGTAAGAACAGAAGCATTAGCTTCTCAAGGAGCAGATGTAGTTTATCATGCTGCGGGTTCTAGCGGACAAGGTATGATACAAGCTGCTAAAGATAAAGGAATTTATGCTATAGGAGTGGACTCTAACCAAGATGATATAGCTCCTGGAATAGTTCTTACTTCAATGCTTAAATTAGTTGATGTAGCTGTTTTTGATCAAATAAGAGAAATACAAAATGGTAAATTCGTAGGTGGAGTTTATGAATATGGTGTAAAAGAAGGTGGAGTTGGTCTAACTGATTTTAAATACACTAAAGATAAGATTGGTGAAGAAAACATAAAAAAATTAGATGAAATAAAGCAAAAAATTATAAGTGGTGAAATAGTAGTAAAATCTACTAAATAGAGGAATACGCCATTTTCTATGAAAACTCTAGAAAACCCAATAAAATTGGTACCTAGCAGGAGATTAGTCTCCTGCTTTTATATTTCTCCCCAAAAAGAGAATTAATAATTAATTATTCACTGGAGCTGGAACTTTTAATAAGAGATTATAAAATATTATTTTAATTTCTCAAGTAATGTAAAAAGAGGCTATTTATAATAAAATAACCTCAATATCACCAGTTTTTTCCACAATTTTTTTTAATTCTTCTAATTCTTCATTTTTTGGCAATGGTAGTAATTTATCTTTCAGCTCTTCCTTTACTCCAAATGGTCTATAAGCTATTATTTTATATCTTACATTTTTATAATCTTTTAGCACTTTAGCTACATTTAAAACCGTTTCTTTGGCATTTATCATAGAATTAACTACTGTTCTCACTTCAAACATTTTATTCTTTTTTAGTAAAAACTCTAAATTTTTCAAAACAATTTTATTATCAGCATTTGTTAGCTCTCTGTGTTCTGACTCATTCCAAGCCTTTATATCCAGCATAAATTTATCTGAAACTTCGAGAAACTCCGTATACTTATCTAAACTTAGATCAATACTTCCATTAGTATCAACAAATGTTGATAAATTCATTTTTTTTACTTCTTTAAAAAATTCTGTTATAAATTTTATATTCAAAGTTGCTTCTCCACCACTTACAGTAACTCCTTGTATAAAAATTCTTAATTTCTCTATCTCTTTCACTAATCCCTCTACAGTATACTCTTCTACTTTTGGGCTTGAATAAAATTTACAGATTTTAATACACTGATCACAATCAATACACTTTTTTTTATTCCACTTCACTATGCTATTTTCCATTGCTAGAGCTCCCACAGGGCATTCTACTACACAGTCTCCGCAGTTATTACATCTATTTATAGTTTCTGGATTATGACAATATAAACACTTATAATTACAGCCCTGAAAAAATACTGCTGTTCTATTTCCAGGTCCATCTACATTTGAAAATTTAATTATATTATTTACTACAGCTTTCATAAATTTCTCCTTTAAAAGTAAATGGCTTGAAAAAAATATCTTCCAAGCCATTATTTATTACTGTCTTAATTTTCTATCAAAAGCTTTGGCATTATCTCTTGCACCCATTCCTAATACTGTAGTATCAGCAAGTACAGCCTCTCCTCTTTCTAGTTTAGCTATTTCTGACTTTTTCACTAAATACCCAGTAACTCTTACCACATCACAATCACTGCTGTAAGTAGATATAAATCTTAGGTCAGTTGACTCAAATGCACCTTTTATTATATCGAGTATTGCTTCTGGATTTTTCTTGTATGTTTCGTCAAAAGTAAAGATATCACCAATTCCACTTGGAAAATATTTATGAAATGGTGCACTTTGCACTAAATGATCCCATATTTCTGGTTCTTCGCCAACTGGTACTCTACAACCAGGTGAATCAGTATGATCAGTATCTATTCCTACTTGAGCATGTAATAAATGATTTCCATCTGTAAATGGACAATATTTATTTTTATGTTCTTTTACTATTTTATCTAATTTTTGTACTATTTCTAAACCTAATTTATTTGCCTTTTCTGAATAGCCAAATCTTTCTTCTTGGATCTCAGCTTCTAAAAGGTTATTTACACATTCTGCTAAGCCTACTACTCCAAATAATCCAGAAAACTTATCTCTTTCAATTAAACCTTCTCTTACTAAAAAGTTTATATCAAAGAAAGGAGTTTCCTCTACTAAAAACCTTATTCTTTCATCAATGTATTCTAACATAGAATCTGCTAAATCTGGAAGTACTTCATTCATGAACTGATCAACACTTGAGGCTTTTTTAGAAAGTTCTCCTAATTTTACCCTAACTAATGTGTATGCTCCTCCACCTACTTTTAGTCCATTATAACAGCTTACAATTCCATATTCACCTTTAAAATCTTTTGTGTATGTTTTATGATTTGCAAAACTTGGTTTAGCTGTAACTAAAGATGCATCTATTGCTGCTATTGCTAATCTATCAGGAGTTTCCTCACTATACTTTAAAGTTAGATTGGGTGTAGGCAGCTCTAATTCTTTTACTGCTTTTAATATTATATATGCAGCCTTTGTTTCTTTTGGGCCAATATTAGCATGACAGAAAGAATCTGTTATTGTAGTATCTATATGCTTTAAAAATAATTTTATCGCTCTATACGCTTCTTCCTCATCTTTTATATAAGGCTCTAATAAATAGTCTATATTACCAAGATAAACAGGCATTGTAGTTATTGAAGGAACATGTTTATAAAGCATTAATAAATTATGTGTTGCCTCCCAAATATCAGTTGCCGGTTTTATTCCTAAAAATTCAGAACCATTTTTCATAAATATAGTATAATCTGGTACTATATACCTTGGTCTAAATGGTGCGTTTCCTTCAAATAAATCACATATTATTCCATCATTTCTATAATCCTGTACTCTTTTACTAATGTCTAATACACTAAGGCTGTTTTCACCCTCTTTAGCCAGACCACCTACTGTTTGCTCAAATGTTAATGTTTTATTTTTAATAACTTCTAATGCACCCATATGCTCACCTTCTTATCTTTTTTTCTTTATTTATAACTGTATTTTAGTTATTAGTTTCTTGTTGGCTTTACAACAATTTCTCCACTTACAATTTTTTGCTTTATTTCATCTAATTTTTTTATGTTTTCTTCACCAATTTTGTCTTTTGTAAATTCAAAATTTGTAAGCTCTAAACCATCTTCCTTAAGTCCAAGTTCATAAACCTTAGCTTCAAACTTATTCTCTTTAACATCTTTTATAATATTAAATATTCCAGTATCTATTTTCTTTATCATTGAAGTAAGTATTGTTCCTTTTACCAAAGAATCTTGATTAGAATCCACTCCTATAGCGTAAATTCCTTTATCCTTAGCTGCCTGAAATACTCCTTGGCCACTTGCTCCTGATGCATGGTAAATTACATCTGCACCCTGTGCTATTATTGCTTCTGTTTTGATCTTCGCTGATGCTGGATCATTAAATGCATTTGTTCCGCCTATGTATACTGGTAAAAATTTAATTTCTGGATTAACATACTTTGCACCTTGTTCAAAACCAATTTCAAACTTCTGTATTACTGGAGCTTCTGCTCCTCCAACATATCCTACTGTACCTGTTTTTGACATCATAGCAGCAAGTGCTCCTGCTAAAAACGATCCTTCATGTTCTTTAAAAGTTAATGATGCTACATTTGGTAAATCTGTAATTTTTTCATCTGTTATAAGAAATTTTTGATTTGGAAAATCTTTTGCCACATTTGTCATAGCATCTTTCATAGTAAATCCTGTAGCAATTATTAATGCGTATTCTTCTGATTCTGCGAATTCTCTTAACTTGTTTTCAGCTTCAGTATTAGGATCCTTTGGTTCATAACCTACATATTCTATTCCTAATTCAGCTTTTGCTCTTTCTAATCCTCTTTTTGTTGCATCATTATAAGAATTATCCCCTAATCCTCCAGTAGAATAAACTACAGCTACTTTTAGTTCCTTCTCTGTTTTTACACTTTCTTTTGTTGTATCTACTTTTGAGTCTTCCTCAACTTTTTTTTCACCACATGAAACTATAAATAGTATCATCAACGTAAAAATTATTAATACCTTCTTCATTATTCCTCCTATAAAAATATTGTCCTATAATCAATTATAACTCTCTTTATGATTTTTTCCAATTAAATTATATAACTTTTCAAATTAATTTAGAATTATCATATTTTCACTTATATTTGTTTATAAGAATCCCTACTCAAAGAATGTTTAAAGATCAATATTTCTATAGTTTTTTCCTTCTTTTTATTTACTTTTGTAATTTAATCAAATTTCTAAACATGAGTTTAGACCTATTTTCTATAAAAAAAGTTATTTAAAAACTAATTATAAACATATATTTACTATTTAAGGGAAATATTTAGAAAAATACAACAATTGAAACTCTAACTCAGTTTTCCAATAAGCCCACTCATGTTTTCCAGGACGTTCAATATAAGTATGAGGAATATTTAAAGCTATCATTTCTGCATGTAACTCTCTATTTATAGTTATAAATTCGTCTCCAGTTCCACATCCAAAAATTATATTTGTCTCTTGACCCAAAATTTTATATAAGTTATTTTTTATTGCTATATCTTCCCAAAAATTTCCATCATTTTTATGTTCTCCAAATACTTTTTCTAAGTTCCACTTTGTACTATATACTTTAAAATCCACTGACCCACTCATACTTCCTATATTCCCAAAAGTATCAGGATAATTCATACCTGCATTAAAAGCTCCAAAACCTCCCATACTATAACCTGTTATAGCACGTCCTGAACGTTTTTTTATAGTTTTATAATTTTTATCTATATATTCTGGTACTTCTTTACCTACATATGTTCCATACTGATATTTAGAATTAATTTTACTGTCAAAATACCACTTATTAAATCCACCGTCTGGCATAACTAAAATAATATCATATAGATCTGCTAATTTTTCTACATCTGTATAAAAAGTTACACTGCTGCTGCTATTTGTCCATCCATGAAGTATATAAACTACAGGGTATTTTTTACTTGTTTTACCATATGTTTTTGGTAAAACCACTGTAGCACTTGGTGACTTATTCATAGACTTACTGTATATTTTTATTTCCTGAGTTTCATAAGAGAAAAGAAAAGTTGAAAATAAACAAATGAATAATGTTAGTATTACCTTTCTGTATTTCATTTATTACTCCTTTCACTGTAACAAATAAATGCCCTACTATTATGTAGAGCATTTATATTTTGTTTTATCTAGTTGATTTTACTTGAATTTCTCCGTCTTCTATTTTCTTTTTAATATCTTCTAATTTTTTGATATTTTCTTCACCAATTTTATCTTTAGTATATTTGAAATCTGTAGTTCCTACACCATCTTCTTTTAATCCATACTCATAAATTTTTCCTTCAAATTTATTTTCTTGAACTTGTTTTGTAAGATCAAATACTGCTGTATCTACTTTTTTAATCATAGAAGTTAATATTACTCCTTGAACTATTCCATCTTGGTTAGAATCCACACCTATAGCATAAACTCCTTTTTCTTTAGCTGCTTGGAATACTCCTTTTCCACTCGCTCCAGCTGCATGATAAATTACATCTGCACCTTGTGAAATTAAAGCTTCTGTTCTTGCTTTTGCTGAAGTTGGATCATTAAATGCATTTGTTCCTCCAACATAAACTGAAAGTACTTTAATCTCTGGATTAACATACAGAGCCCCTTGTTTAAATCCAGCTTCAAATTTTTGTATAAGTGGAGCTTCTGCTCCTCCTACGAATGCTACAGTATTACTTTTTGTCATCATAGCGGCTAGTGCACCCACTAAGAAAGAACCTTCATGTTCTTTAAAACTTAATGATGCAATATTTTTATATCCTTCTATTCTTTCATCTATAATAGCAAACTTTTGATCTGGAAACTCTTTTGCTACATTTAATAATGCATCTTTCATACTAAAACCAGTTGCAATTATTAGAGAGTACTCTCCACTTTCAGCAAATGTTCTCAATTGATTTTCAGCTTCAGTATTAGGATCCTTTGGTTCATATTCATCAAAAGTAATTCCTAATTCTGCCTTTGCTTTATCTAAACCTCTTCTAGCTGCATCATTAAATGAATCATCACCTAAGCCACCTGTAGAATAAACTATAGCAACTTTCATATTACTATTAGCTTCTGCCTTTCCTTCTGTTTTTGTTTCTTCTTTTGGAGCATCTTTAGCTGTATCTTTTTTTCCACATGATACTAAAAACAAAATTGATAATGTTAAAACTAATAATATTTTTTTCATTTATTTCCTCCTAATAATTTATGTTCTCTTTATCTATTATACCTTTTTTTTTCTTTTTTTCAACCCAAATTATTAATTTTAATAATTCATGTTATATATTCTACTTATTATATAAAAATGAGGGACTAATATTTCTTTAGTACACCTCAAGTTTATCTCTATATAACATAAGCATTATATAAAAAATCTATAGTTTACTTATGGCTATTAATTTTATCTTTTATTTCATCTTTAGTAAGAAATCCTATCATTTGTTCAACTACTTCTCCATTTTTAAATATAAACATAGTTGGAACACTTCTTACTCCAAATTCTGCTGCTAAATCTCTTGATTGATCCACATCTACTTTTACTACCTTATAGTCTACTTCCTCTGATAGGTCGTCTAATACTGGTCCTAACATTTGACAAGGACCACACCATGTAGCAAAAAAGTCTACTAGAGTCACTCCATTTGAACTGACTACCTCACCTTTAAAATCTTCTCCATTATAATGAAAAACTTTACTCATTTTTAATTCCTCCTACTTGATAAATGTTATACTCTTATTTTTAGTTTACTACACTCATTTGTTTTTGTCAATTATTTAAAAATTTCTCCAGCTTCTTTATACCAAAGAATCAAATCTAGTGCATCCATGCTAATCTTAGCTGATTTAGAGTATTCTCTCATTTTATCTTCAATTTCATAATATTTTTTTTCAGTAATAGTTTTAGGCATTTCATCTATAACTCCTAAAGCTATTAGATTTCTTAAAACATGCCTGTCTAAAATCGCTATCTCTTCTCCAAAACCTAAATTTCTCAGTACATGATTTGCCTCTTTCATTCCCATTCCTTTTATATTTTCAAATATCCATTTTCTTTTTTGAAATACATCACCTTTACTTTCTAATATTTTCTTTGGTCTTAACTCTTTTTTTTCTGTCATAAGCTTTCTCAGCTCCACTAAATATCTAGCTTTATTATTTTTGAATCTGACTATGTTTAAATGCTCTGCTATTTCTTCTGCTTCTCCTTCAAATAAAAGATTATTCTCTTTTAAATTTGATATTGCTGTCCAAGCATTTCTTGCTTTTGACTGTGGAGTTAAAACACAAAAAGCCATCTCTACGAATATTTCTTCTTCTGTTCCATCATTCCATACCTTTTTAAATTCTTTAAGTCTTTTATCTACATCTTTTTCAATACTTTTGTGTATTTTTTTTATTTCTTTGTCTAATTCTTTATTTATCTTCATTATTCCCTCTTTTCTCATTTCATCTTTACTCTTCTATTTTACCACAATAATATTAAAAGTCAAAATTAAATTTGTATAAACAAGTGTTTTGAGTTTAAATGCTAGATATAGGGATCTGTGATACTCCTCGATTCTTTTTAAATTTTTTTAAACTTTAAATGCAAAGTATTATAATTACAATATTTTTTAATTAAATCTATTGTAAAAAATATAAAAAAATGATAACCTTTTTATATTAGGAGGAGATATGGCAATTACTATTTTAAGTTCAAGTTATATAGGAATGAATTCCTATATTGTCGATGTAGAAGTGGATATATTTAATGGTTTTCCTAGTTTTAGTATTGTAGGTATGGGTGATACAGCTATTTCTGAAAGTAAGGAAAGAATAAGAAGCAGTTTAAAAAATATTGGTATAAAATTTCCAGCTAAGAGAGTAATAGTTAATTTATCTCCAGCTGATATAAAAAAAAAAGGAAGTCATTTTGATCTTAGTATTTGTATAGGAATATTAGCTAATCTTGATTTCATAGGTAATTTAGCTTATTTAGAAAACTATCTTATACTAGGGGAGTTATCCTTAAATGGAGAGATAAAAAGCTGTAAAGGTATTATAAATGCAGCTATTCTTGCTAAAAATAATAATTTAAAAGGAATAATAATTCCCTATGAGAACGCTAGAGAAGCATCTCTTATAAAAGGAATAGATATAATAGCAGTAAGAAACTTAAGTGATATTTTCAAATTTTTAAATGATAATATTAAAATACCTTTTAAAGATAAAATCATAGTGGAAAAGGATCCAGAATTTGAAGATATTGATTTTACAGATGTAAAGGGGCAATTTTTAGCTAAAAGAGCTATTGAAATTGCAGCAGCAGGTGGGCATAATATTTTCTTGATAGGAGATCCAGGTTCTGGAAAATCTATGCTTGCTAAGAGAATTATAACTATTTTGCCTAATATGCATGAAGAGGAAATTATAGAAACAACTAAAATTTATAGTATAGCAGGACTACTTTCTGAAAATGAGCCTATAATATCTAAAAGACCCTTTAGAGCACCTCATCATACTGCATCGGTTGTTTCTTCTTGTTGGTGGCTCTTCTAAACCCGGAGAAATTAGTTTAGCGCTAAATGGTGTCCTTTTCCTAGATGAACTAGGAGAATATCCTACAAAGCTCTTAGAGGTATTAAGACAGCCCTTAGAAGATGGAAAAATAATAATTTCAAGGTCTGATTTTGTAGCAACATATCCTGTAAACATGCTTTTTATCACAGCTACTAACCCAACACCCAGTGGCTATTTCGCCGACGATTTGCGTTGTACTGATAGTTTAAGAGATATAAAAAGATATATGAAGAAATTTTCAGGACCACTATTAGATAGAATGGATATATATGTAGAGCTAAAAAAATTAACAAACGAAGAAATGTTAAATAAAGAAAAGGGAGAAGCTTCTTCTGATATCAGAACCCGAGTAAAACATGCAAGAGAAATACAACTAAAAAGGTATGAAAGAAAAAGATTAAATAATAATATGACAAAAAAAGACCTAGAAAAATATTGTAAATTAGATCATCAAATGGAAGAACTAATGAGGCTCGCAATAGATAAATTTAACCTATCTGCCAGATCATTTGATAAAATTTTAAAAGTATCTAGAACAATAGCAGATTTAGAGGATATACAAGATATAAATATTAATCACATATCAGAAGCTTTGAATTATAGAAAGAAATGATTGAGAGTATAAAATAGGGACTGAACTCTTTTAATAGCAGAGTTCAATCCCTATAAATTTTCCATTATATCTCAAAAACACTAGAAATAATTACCCAACTTTTGGAGACCATTTCATATAACACTCCTATTTTCTAGTATTACTAACATTATATGTTTAATATTATCCGACATATTTAGTTATATCTTCGCCTGTAATAAGGCAATAAACACCTAAAATAAAGATAATAATAAATGCAATTAAAAATTTAGGTCTATATCTGAAAGAATGATTTTTAACTGTTCGATATACAAAGATAGAAAGATAAATAACACTAACTATAACCATAATCCATCCCATGTTCATAACTCTTTTCCTCCTTGTTTTATGTAAAAGTAAACTTATTATACCATATACTAAGACTAAATATACATTTAAAAAAATTAAATATAAAAAGAAACCCTCTATGATTTTTTTTATCATTGAAAGTCTTCTTCTTGTGAATCTTTTGTACAGAAATATTTATAAAATTTCTTTTTTTCTAATAACTAATATTTTAGAATTTGTAGCTTTCTCATTTGAAATTTTCCTTCAAAATATAGAAGAACTATAAATAATTTGAGTCTTTAGTTTTTTGTTTCTATATATTATACTTTTAGATTAATACTTTTTCACCATATTTAACTATCCTCTTTCAATCAATAAAAAAGTCAAGTCATCCTCTAATTTGTCACTTTTTACAAAGGAAAACAACTCTTCTTGAATTATCTCTAAAACATTTTCTGAGTCTTTATACTTTATAAAAATATCTTTTATTCGTTCAGTTCCAAAATATTCGCCTAATGAATTTTTAGCTTCTACAATTCCATCAGTATATAGTAATAACTTATCCCCTATTTCAAAAATCAGCTCTTTTTCCTCAAAATTAACAATATCTGGAAAGTCTATCTTTGAAAACAATCCTAAGACCTGACCTTCTGTAATTAGCTCCTCTATTTCATTTGTTTTAGCCCTTAATAAATATCCTGACTCTTGTGAAGCTTTGCAATATTTCATTTTGTTAGCATGAAAATCTATCATTAAATAAAATAAGCTTATAAACTTTCCCCTTGGAAAGACTTTTATTACATCTTCATTTAAGACTTCCATTAATTTAGAAGTATCCTTTATATCAAAACCATAGTTTAAAATATAAACTTTTAACATTGTAGATAAGAGCGAAGCAGGTATTCCATGTCCAGAAATATCAGCAAAAGCAACAGAAAAATTATTTTCATCTATTTCTAAAATATCACAAAAATCTCCACCAATATTTTGTGATGGTTTATAAATATATCTAATTCTATATTCCCCAAAGTTTATATCATTTTTAGGCATTAGACTTTTTTGTATATCAGATGCTAAATTAAGCTCTTTTTCAAGATTATTATATAAAATAGTGAGCTCTTTTTCTCTTTTATGAACCTCTTTAAATAATCTTTCATTTTCTTTGACCAATTCTGACTCTATAGCAACTCTTTTTACAGCATTACTGATCTCTTCCCTCTTAAACGGCTTTCTTACTATCTCATTTACTCCCAGTCTTATTGTCATTAATGCTTGTTCCAATTCAGTATCATTAGAAAGTAAAATTATCGGTGTATTTTTATCTATGCTTTTTATCCTTTTTATAATTTCAAAGAAATTCTTCTTTTCATCTTTATAATCTAGTATTATTACATCCTCATTTATTTCAGGTTTTTCAGAAAAATCTTTATAACTATACTCCATTACGTTAAATCTTTCATTTGTTAATATATTTGTTATTAATCCTCTAACAAAATGATCATTATTTACATTTGAAACTTTAAACTTTATAAATCTTTTTAAATTAGTATATTCTTCGTAAGTTTTAAATATAGAAAAGTACTTATTATACTTTTCTAATAACATTTTTTTAAAAGACTCTTCATTTTTTATAATATATATTATATCTATATTTCTTGAAATTGCTTCTCTCTGTATTAATAACATAAAATACAAAATTTGGGGATCAATAACATAATCCCCAAAATCTACTAATATATTCTTTTTTTCATTTTTCTCAAATAAATCAAAAATTTCTTTTTTAGAAACTTCTATATTTTCAAACAATATTTTTTCCATATTTTCTCCAAATAATTAGCTTACTAAATCTGCCAATATTCCATTTATAAAATCTGGCGTTTTTTCATCACCATATTTTTTGGCTAATTCTACTGCTTCATTTATTGCAATTTCATGACCTATTTTCAAATCTACAATTTCATAAAACGAAAGTTTTAAAATAACTCTTTCTACAGTTCCTAACCTTTCGAAAGACCAACCTTTCAGCTTAGATTTTATAACATCTTCTAGTGACTCTTTACCTTCAATAATACCACTGACATATGATTTTACAAATTCGACGTCATCTTTGTTTGTCACTTCATTTTCTGTAATTACTTCCTGTACTCTTACATTCATGTCATTATCTATTAATTCATTTTCAAATAATAATTTAAATATCTCTTCTCTAAGCTTTCTTCTTCCCATGTCGGCCTCTCTCTATCTTATTCTTTTGTATTTTTAGCTTCCTCAACATCAGTTATTTTATCAGTTCCAGAAATTTCTAAAGTTGAAACAGATGTTTCTTTATCTTTATAATCTAAAATTTTCTTACTTGCATTTGTATCATAATAAGAGAAAATCTCCTCATTTTGTATTAATTTTTTGATTTTAAAATATGATTTTTTTAGCTCTACTCCTGTAGAATTAAAGAGATACTCCACTAATTCGTCTTGTAGTTCTTTTAATCTTTCATTTAAATTTCTTACAGAATATAAATCTAAAAGAGCTCTTATCTCAACACCTTTTCCCTTTTTTGAAGTCTTTGTTTTTACACTTTTTACGAATTTTTGTTCACTTAAATAATCTTTTATCAGATTATTTATAGTTCTATAAGTTACTGTTATTTCACCACTTTTACTTTTTATTACTTTATTTTCAGAATATTTTGTCATTTTATGTACAAAGTATAGTAAAAATACTATTAAGTATAGTAAGATTAGCAAAATTACTACTACTATTACTTGTGGATTTGATAAATCAACTCTCTTATATATTGCATATAAATATTCTGTATGCATGGCAATATCTGAAATTCCCATTACAATTACAACAAGGCCTCCTAAAACAATCGATAACCAAGCTAAAACAACTAAAAATGTAATCATTTTTACTGCCTCCTAAAGTTAGTTTTTAGTTTTCCTCTATTATTTCACTTGTATCTAAAGGTTTTATATCAGAATCTGTATCTACTCTTTTAGTCTCATCTTTTACTATTTTTTGAATATAAACATTTACTTCCTGTACCTTTAATCCTGTCATTTCTGTGATTGCTTTAACTACTCTTTTTTGAATTTCTCCTGCTAAAGCTGGAAGTTGATATCCCATTTTTGCTATTACATAAAGATCTATTGTACATTCAGTTTCCCCTACTTCTACTTCAATTCCTTTATTTCCAGCCGATGATACTGACTTAAAGAATTTTGTAAGCTCATTTTTAGGTTCTGCCCCTGCTAAACTGTAAACTCCTTCTACATCTGAAGTGATTGAACTAGCTATTGAAGCTACTACTTCAGAAGAAATACTAATATTTCCTAAATCATTCATGGTTTTTCCTCCTAATTTTTAATTTTAATCATTAAAATGTGTTTCAATAAAGTTTGTGAAAATTTGTCCCTTTTTAAAGTCTTCATTATCCAATACTTTTAAATGAAAGGGTATCGTAGTATCTATTCCTTCTACTATGAACTCATTAAGTGCTCTCTTCATTCTCTCTATTGCTTCTTCTCTTGTATTAGCCCAAACTACCAGCTTTGCAATCATAGAATCGTAATATGGCGGGATTTCATACCCTTGATAAGAATGTGAATCTATTCTAACTCCAGGTCCACCTGATGTAATGTATCTTTCTAATGTTCCTACAGACGGCATAAAATTATTTTCTGAATCCTCTGCATTTATTCTACACTCTATTGCATGTCCTCTAATCTGTATATTTTTTTGTGTAAAACTTAGTTTTTCACCAGCTGCCACTCTTATTTGCTCTCTTATAAGGTCTACTCCAGTAACTTCTTCTGATATTGTATGCTCAACCTGAATTCTTGTGTTCATTTCCATAAAAAAGAAGTTTCCTTTTTTATCTACTAAAAACTCTAATGTTCCAACACTGTCATATTTAATACCTTTTGCAAGCTTTACAGCTACTTTCCCCATTTTTTCTCTAATACGTTCATCTATTCCTGCTGATGGTGCTTCTTCTATAAGTTTTTGATGTCTTCTTTGGATAGAACAATCTCTTTCTCCTAAATGTACAACATTTCCATGTTTATCCCCAATAATTTGAATCTCAACGTGTCTTGGTTCATCAACATATTTTTCAATATATACATCTGGATTTCCAAAAGCTGCCTGTGCTTCATTTTGTGCTGCTGGAATATTCTCTATTAATTCTTTTTCATTTCTAGCGATTCTCATTCCTTTTCCTCCGCCTCCGGCAGTGGCCTTTACTATTACAGGATATGTAATCTCTTTTTCAGCTAATACCTTAGCTTCTTCTATATTTTTTATTATTCCATCTGAACCTTTTGTTATTGGTACTCCATTAGCTATTGCTGTTGCTCTGGCTGTGGCTTTATCACCCATTAGATTAATAACATCTGGATTAGGCCCTATAAATATTATATTATTTTCTGCACATATCTTTGCAAACCCTGAATTTTCAGCTAAAAAACCATAACCTGGATGAATACCTTCTGCTCCAGTAACTAATGCTGCTGAAATTATATTTGGAATTTTTAAGTATGATTCCGAGCTACTTGCCGGACCTATACATATAGCTTCATCTGCAAGTTTTACATGTAGTGATTCTTTATCTGCCTCTGAGTATACAGCTACCGTTTTTACCCCTAATTCTCTTGCTGCCCTAATTATCCTAACAGCAATTTCTCCTCTATTGGCAACTAATATTTTTTTAAACATTTCTCCTCCTAAAATTCTTTCATTAACTCAGTTCAATCTCAAATAAGTTCTTTCCATAGTCCACTATCGATTGATCTGCTATAAATATTTCTGTAAGTATTCCACTGGCAGTAGCTTTTACATCTGTATCTACTCCTATTGTTTCTATAACTGCAAGC
>JAGOZX010000015.1 GCA_018058425.1 Sebaldella sp. | reverse complement strand
ATCTCACAAGCTTATTAAAGCTATTGAACCTTTTAAAAATACATATGTTAATTCTAATTTTTCTTGGTATGAAAGGCAAAGCTTCAATACTTTTAATATTAATCCCTTTATCTGTCCTAAATGTAATATCAAAATGAGAGTTTGGGAATTTTATCATTACTTATATCCACCTACCAGAGTATATATTTAATACTTTTTTTTATCTAACTATGTTAGATCTTTTTGTGATACTTATTTTTAATACATAAGGAGCTTTCGCTCCTTATTCATTTTTCATAATTATTAATAACATCTTATATATATATATTATTTATCTTGAAAATATTAACTTTAAATTTACTTTCCTTACTAATAAAAAAAAGCCTAAATCAAATTAGACTTTTCATTTTTTCACTTAATATTTTAATTATAACGGATCCACTCCCCATCTAAAACTCTTATTATAATAATCAGTATCTAGATTAGAAACCATAACTCTTCTTTTTCACTATGAATCTATATCACTTACCCATACCCATTTTAATCCAATTTTTCTGTATTAAAATCCCTTTTTAGTTTAATATAACTTCACTTTTCTTCTCACTTATTATCTTAAAATTTAGACTGTTCCTGATCCAACTCTTTCTTTTTAACCTAATGACGCACTCCTTTAAAAAAATCTATTTTATACACTAAACTTAAAATACTTTCTTTACCCTAAAAATCCAAATCCAATTCTTCTAACTCCTTATCTACTTCTACTACTTTTTCTTCCTCAGCCAAGACACTTTTCTCATACATCTTAAAGAAAGGATAATACATAATTATTCCTAAAATAACAATTATTACTGCATATATAGGTGCTTTCCAATCTAGTGTTATTAGATACTGAGCAATAGGACTCGGCATTCCTCCTACATTTACTACTGGTTTATTTATAAATCCTAATTTAAATACATAATAAGAAAATACACTTAAAATTGGGGTTCCTATTACAAATGGTATAAATAAATATGGATTATAGGCCACTGGAAATCCGTATACTACTGGTTCTGAAATATTGAATATAGCTGGAATTATCGAAGCTTTTCCTGCTGCTTTCAGCTCCTTAGACTTACTCATTAGTCCTAAAATAGAGATTGCTCCTGTTACTCCTGAACCTGTACACGCCATAAAGTATCCCCAAAAATTCTCTGTAAAAATGTGAGTTGGTACTCCTCCAGATGTGAATGCCTGTGCATTTTCCGTAAGATATTGTGTCATAAAAGGAAGTGTAAAACTTACTAAAATAGCATAACCATTTAAACCTAAGAACCAGAAAATCATTTCAAATAGTGAAACTAAAAACACTGCAAGTGGTGTATCTATTCCCTGTGTTGCAGGTCCTAATACAGTTACAAATACTTCTGGTAGATTTTTTCCACCTGAAAAATGTATTGTAAATATACTAACAAATACGCTTATAACTATTATTAATAACAATGGTATTATTGCCTCAAAAGTCTTTCCTATCATATCAGGAAGTCCTTTTATTCTAATAGTCACCTTTTTTCTTATTAAAAATGCCATTAGTTCTACAGATGTTAATGAAGCAAATATAGCTATAAATAATCCTCTTGAATCCATAAAACTAAAATCAAAAGCACCATTTACTACTTTTACATTTAATATCATTGTTGCTAGTAATGCTCCTAAAACACTATGAAGTATAGGCACTTCCATTTTTTGTGAATGTGCATATGAAATTGTTACTGCTGCATATATTGAAAGTAGTCCATATGTAAATGCGAATGGTAACCCTAATATTACATTATATGTTTCAAAAAGATTCTTTATACTTGAACCTGCTGGAAAAAAGTTTCCTAATCCCATTACAATCAAACTAATTGATCCGACCATTAATATAGCCATTAAACTTATCATTCCATTTTTTATAGATGAAATATGTCTCTGACCTTCTATTTTTTCTGCAACGGGAGTTATGTATTTTTCCAATAATGTAATAAAACCATTCATTTTCTTTTCTTTCATTAAACTTCCTCCTAAATATACATTTTATTTATTTTCTATCATGTTTTACTTTTAATAAAATAGCTGACTTTAATATTGCAGCCCCATCCACCATTCCATAGTCCTTTGAATCTATTATTGCAAATGGTTTATCTAATTTATCACAAATAGCTCTTATCTCTTTTTCCTTGTGCTTTATTTGAGGCCCAGCCAATATAACATCATAACTTTCTACATGTTCTTTTAGACTTCCCACTGGATAAGCATCTATTTTCATATCTATACCTTTTAGTTTTTCACTTTTTTCTGCTACCTCTTTCATTTTACTTACCATAACACTTGTTGACGCTCCTAAGTTACAAACTAATAATATATGTAATTTATCAAAGTCCATATTGTTCTCTCCCATCTAGTTTATCTAGTTTTATATAGTTCCATTATTTCACTAATTAAAGTCTCAGCCAATATTGCATTCATAAGTGTATCTTGTGCATGTGACAATAATACTGAATACTCAGCCTTATTTCCCTGTGCTTCTGAAACTAATATTTCAGTATGTACATTATGTGCTTGATTTAATGTTTCTTTTGCTTCTTCCATTAATTTTTCTGCCTCATCAAATTTTTTCTCTTTTGACATTCCCAAAGCTTTTAGCATTGTAGAAAGACTATCTCCAGAAAAAGAAATAATTTGAAAACTAACTTGCTCAATATCCATTTTTGTAACCTCCAAATATTTTATAACTTACTGCTGCTCTCACTATCAATTATCAAAATACTATTTTTATGCATCTTAGCTGATGTTGCTGGTATAGCTTCACTTACTTCTTCCTCTATAAGTTTTTTTACTATATCCGCTTTCTTTTCTCCTGAAATTACTAATATTTCTTTTTTAGCCTCTAAAAAGTGCTTTATTCCTATTGTTATTCCTTTTTCTAATTTTTTTTCAGAATTAAAATACTTTTGTGCTACTTTCTTAGTGTTCTCACTTAATTCTACTGTATGAGAATAGTTATCAAAACTCACATTTGGTTCATTTAAACCTAAGTGTCCATTCATACCTACTCCTAAAACTACAAGATCTAGTCCTCCATTTGATAGAATAAAATCATCCATTCTCTTACACTCTTTATCTAAGTCTTCTGCCTTTGCATTAAATTCTATTACCTGATTGGCTCCTAAATTCAGCTTTCCAAATAAATATTTTTCCATATAATCTTGGCAGCTTCCATAGTCATCCTTATCCATACCTACCCATTCATCTAATCCTACAAATGTAAAATTATACTTTGATAAGTCTTCATTCCCTAATTCATTTACTATGTATTCAAATGCTCCTAAAGGTGTGTCCCCTGATGCCAAACATATAAGTGTTTTTTCTTTACTCTTCATACAGTCTAATATTTCTTTTCCCAAATACTCAGATAATTCTTTATAATCACTGCACTTTACTATTTCCATACTTTTTCACTTCCATTCTCCAATATAGTTTTTATACATAACTAAAAATTCTTCTAATACTTGATTTGCTATATTATATGTATTTATCAACGGGTGAACCATTAATGCTTTTATTGCTTTCTCTTTATTTTTTTCTTTAATAGACTCCACTGTTAATCTTTCAAACATTTTTATCGTTCTAATTATCTGCATTTGAGCATCTGGAATCTCACTTATTTTTCTTTGCTCCACTTTTCCTTTAGAAATATCACATGTGATTTCTATAACATCATCATCATTTAATTCTTTTATTGAACCCTTATTTGGTACCATTAATGTCATAGAAATATCTCCATTACCACCAAATGCTTTAATAAAATTTAATGCTATTGATGAATATCCACCGTCATCAGGTGTATTTATATACTCTTCAAAAGTTGGCACTGGAAACTCTTCTGGTCTTACTTCTCCTGATTCTATTGCAAAATAGCTTTTCTCTCTTTCCATAAGATGAGTCATATATATTTTAAATACCTTATCTATATTATTTAAATCTGTTTTCTTTATCTCGTTTAACATTCTTTGGTTAATATCCTTTATTAAAGCCCCTCTTGCAGAACCATGCGTTCTAATAGATTCCACTACCTTATCACTATAGTAAAAGAAATATAAGTATTCATTTGGAAGCTCGTCATGTAATATATGCAGTAACTGTCTGTCAAATAATCTCATTTCAGTTTCAGTAAATAACTTTTTATGATTTATAATATCATTAGTTACATCTTTCCCATCTATTTTTGCTTCTCTAAAGAATGATAAATGGTTTAATCCGTAACAAGTTACATCAAATCTACTATTTTCTACCTCTAGTAATTCAGCTAATTGATGTGTAAAATGGCTAGGCCCGTCACATATTCCATATACATTTTCAAAGCCTTCGTTTCTAAGTGCCTGTGTTACTAAACCTGACGGATTAGTGAAGTTAAATATAACTGCATCAGGAGTTCCTTTTTCATTTATTAATTTACAATACTCTATTAAGATTGGTATTGATCTTAGCGACATTGCAAATCCACCTATTCCAGTAGTTTCTTGCCCAAGAATTCCATACTTTTGAGCCATTTTTTCATCTTGATATCTTCCCTCATCCTGTCCCACTCTCAGAGTTGTTATGATGTATTTAGCATCTGTTACAGCATACTCTGCGTCAGTTGTCAGCTCGAATTCTATATTTGAATCTATTGCATCAGCTACCCTTTTAGCTATTCCTCCATATATCTTTAGTTTTTCTGCATCATTGTCCATAAATACAATTTTTGTTATTCCTAATTCTTTTGCTTTATTTGTTAATGACTTTGCTAAAAATGGAGATCTTACTCCTCCTCCGCCTAATACTGTTAATTTCATTATTATTCCTCCTATATTTTATTATCAACTATTTATTTCTTTATCTAATAATTTAAAAAATTCATATAATTCATCTACATTATCCATATCATGTATCTTTTCAAGAATCTCTTTTCTCTTAGTAAGATTTATTATCTCTTCTATACTTTTTATATGTTCAGTAGCTGTAATTGCTCCTATTAAAAATATAAGTGTTACTGGCTTTTTTTCTGAAAAATATACAGGTTCCTTTATACTCAGTACACTTATACATGATTTATTTACATTTTTTGAAACTTCACCATGAGGTACAGCAACCTCATTTTCTAAAACAAAATGTACTCCGAAATCCTCTGCAATATGAATAATTTCATGTATATATTCTATATTTATTTCATTTTTTTCTATTAATGGTTCACCACTTATAAATAAAGCTTCTTTCCAATTACTAACTTTATCAATTATCTGTATTTTATCTTTTGATATAAAGTCTATAAGTTTTTTTTCTTTTACTGTAATATTTATTTCTTCATCTAATAATATCTTATTTAATTCTCTTTCTAAAATACTATTATTATTAATTAAAGTATTTTCCTTTACCAAGCCTAAAATTTTATTCATTTTTTCTTTATAGTCATCTTTTTTATATAATGACTCATTTAAAAGCTCTTGATCTTCAACGGTAAAAAAGGCTGTTATTTTTAAAACTGGAATTTTTATTTTTTCTATTAGATAGTCTTTTAGTTTTAGAGTAGTAATTACTATATCTACACTGGTAAAATCAAAGTCTAGAAGTTCCATATATGAAATTGTTGCAGTGATGTTTATATCATAGTTTTTTTCCAGCTGCTTCCCTACTAACATTGAAGTACCATAGCCTCCTCCACATACTAAAAGTATATTTTTCTTTTTACTTCTAAAGTTTTTATTTCTTTCTATTGATGCTAAAAAATGAATTGTAAATAGTGCTATTTCAGAATTATTAATTTCTTTATTTATTAATTTTTCTAATCTATTAAGTGATATTTTTATGATGTTAAATAAGTCGGGATATGCTTTTATTGCTTCAAAATAGATTTCATCTTCAATATTTAAATTATTTTTTATCCTGTAAATAGCTGGTTTTATGTGATTTAGAAGTCCTTCAAAAAGTTCTTCATCCTGTATGATATCTATATCCATATATTCATTTACTTCATTTATAATATTCTTTATTAATAACTTTATTTCTATCCAATTTTCAAATATTGATGTATTGTATTCATAAGAGTAACCACCTAAAATATAGTCTGTTAAAACTAATTTTTCTTGTTCTGTATATTTTAAGAATAAATAATCCTCTAAAATTTTTATTTTTTCATTTACTATTTCATATTCTTTTGTACTTTTCAAAAATAAAATATTTGAAACCTCTTCTATTTGAAAACCTTTTTTCATTCTCATATATGAAATAACAATATAAGAAAAGATATACTCATAAAAATTATTATTTCTATTATCTAATTTTTCAGATATTTCCTTAATAAATTTCTTTATATGGTCAATATCTATATCTAAAAGCTCTTTAAATAACTCTTTATAATTGAAAGTATTCGTGATAAATTCATTTTCATAATAAATTCGATTTATTTCTTTATAGTAATTACTCATTATATAATTTCTTATATTTTTCTCTTCTGTGTGTATTCTATTTTTACTAAAAAAAATCTTTTGCTCTTTTAACTCTTCTTCTATCTCTAGTAAGTCACTCTTAATAGTTACCCTGCTTACATCTAAAATCTTAGATAAAGAACTCAGATTAATACTATTTTCTAATAAAGCCTTTAGTTTAATCACTTTTATTCTTTCTTCTTTTGAGTTTTTCCCTATTTTAAAAATCAAATCTATATTAGAGTCATTTGCTAGTGCATTATTTATTACTAGTCTTCCCTTAGCCTCTTTTTCTATCACCTGAGAATTATTCATCTCTAAAATATAGTTTAGATTATCTATTTCATACCTTACTGCCCTTTCATTTATGTTTAAGTCACTTGCTATTTCTTTAATACTGGTTTCTTCTTTCTTTTTAAGATACTCCAGTATTCTTAATAATCTGTTATTTACATTCATACATATCACCTTTATAAATATAGCTCGAAACGAGTTAAAATCAATTTCAAACATTTGGAATTTTTTTTTCAAATACTTTATAAAACTAGAATTTTCATTCTTATTCTTGATCCTCACTCTAAAAAAATAATAATAAATAACTGTCTTTTTTTATTTAATCATCTATTTTTAGTGCTTTTTTATTACCTTTTTACATTTAAAGGAAATCTAACTTTCCTCTTTGATATCTTATCTAAAAACAAAAAAATAGCCATATTTATGACTATTCCTTTCATGACTAATACACCTGCATTAATTTTTTATCTAATTCATTTGATATAAATATAGTTGCTACTTCTAATACTTTTGACTTAATCTCTTCATCTGATGGGTTCTTAATAAATTCAGTACACACCAAAGTAGCATATCCGTGTATATAATACCAGATTTTCAGTACTAAATTTACTGTTTCATTTTTATCAAAATGTTCAAATCTTTCATCATCTTTGCTTGTTTCTAAAATTTTTAATATTGCTCTTTCAATAACACTTTTAAAGTCATCATCTATTAAAAATATAGAACGAAATAGTTCTTTTTGCTCTCGTGCAAATATAACTACTCCCATTGCCATGTTTAACATTTTCTTTTCAGTATACTTTTCTTCTAAATACTTTATTAATACATCTTTTGCCATATTAATAACTTCTTTTTTTAAAACAGCTATATTTTCAAAATGTGCATAAATAGGGGCTGTGGATGACTTCATCTTTTTTGCAATATTTCTGGCACTTATACCTCTTATACCATCATTTTTTAATATTTCAAATGTAGTATTTATTATTTCTTCTTTATCAAATTTAACTTTAGGCATATTTCCCTCCATTCTCTTAAAAAAGCACACTTTATTTTATCCTTTTTAATACTCTAAAATCCCATTCTTCATTATCTTTTCTTTCTACTACTTCCCAATCTAAAAAGTCAATTTTAGGAAAAAAAGCATCTGCATCTTTATCTTCTTTTTTAATAAATGATATATATAATTTATCAAACTTAGGCATCATCTCATTATATAAGTCTGCCCCTCCAATTATAAATACTTCTTCATTCGTATTTTCAAATAAATTAACTACTTCTTCCAGAGAATGAAACACTTCTCCTCCATCGATTATTTTCCCTGCCTGTCTTGTAAGGATAATATTTCTTCTATTTGGAAGAACTCTGCCAATACTTTCAAAGGTCTTTCTTCCCATTATTATAGTTTTCCCAGTTGTTATCTCTTTAAAATTTTTCAAATCTTCTGGTAAGTGCCATAATAATTTATTATTTTTACCAATTTCATTATTTTTACCTATTGCAACAATTCCACTAAACATAATTTTCCTTTCTAAACTATATAGCTACTTCAAATTTTATAAGTGGATGACTTTCATAGTCCTCTAATTTAATATCATCAAATGTTAATTCATTAAAAGGCTTATCAGCAATTTTGATTTTTGATAATTTCATTGGTTCTCTTGTAAGCTGTTCTTTTAGGCCGTCAATATGATTCTCATAAATATGCGCATCAATTATAGTGTGTGCGAATTCTCCTACTTCATAACCGCATTCTTTAGCTATCAGCATAGTTAACAGTGAGTAGCATGCCAGATTAAATGGAATTCCTAAAGCAATGTCTCCACTTCTTTGTGTTAAGTGGCAATTTAGCTTATTTCCCAGTACATTAAATACAAAAGTATAATGACATGGCGGTAATTTACTTATTGCTGCATTTCCAGGATTCCAAGCTAAGACTATTAGTCTTCTTCCATTTTTATGATTTGGGTTTGTCTTCATTTCTTTTAGTGTATCTATTACATAAGCTATTTGATCAAATACTAACTGTCCATTTTCTTCTCTAGTTACCCATTTACAGTTTTCATCTGCATATACTTCTCCATCTAAATGATGTTCTGGAACAGGGTATCTTCTCCAAAATCTTCCATAAGCTGTTTCTAAACGTCCCTCTTCATCAGCCCATGCATCCCAAATTTTAGTATCTTTTCTTAAATTCTTTATATGTTCCTCACCACTAAGGTACCAAAATAATTCTTTTAACATTGAATTGAAATACATCTTTTTTGTTGTTAAAAGTGGGTATCCCTCGCTTAAATCTACTCTATAAAAATATGCAAAATTAGAAATTGTTCCAACACCAGTTCTATTTTCTTTCTTTACTCCATTATCTAAAACATACTTTACCATATCTAAATATTGCTTCATATTAATCTCTCCTCTACATCACATATTTTTAAAACTATAATATCTCAAAAATTTCTCTTACTAATTTTATTTTTCCTTCTGAAACTCCTTCTTCAAAAACAGTAATTTCATCATTTTCAAAAATAATACTACTTTGTAAATATTGCGGTTCTCCCACGCTAAATACATATGAATTTCTCTTTACTATTTTTTTAGTTAAAGTTATTTTCCCACTTTCACCTTTTAGTATATCCTCTATTTTTATCTTGTAATTATCATATTTTTTCATATTATTCACTTTCTAGAAATATAAATCTCTTTCTCCTGATTTTATTTTTTCTAATTTTTCTTTTACACTTACTTTTACACTATCAGTAAGAGGTGCACTGTCTATCTCTTCTTTTATAAGTTTATATCCTATTTCTTTAGCATCCAGCGGTGCATAGTCCTCTAAATACTCTGCAAGTGTAAGGTAGGCATTTGGTGAACAAAAATTATGTATAAAACCTGGTTTTGAAAACTCCATAAAGTGTTCCCCAGTTCTTCCTAATCTGTAACATGCCGTACAAAATGAAGGTACAAACCCATGTCCCATTAGATCCTTCATAGTTTCTAATAATGATCTGCTGTCCCCTATAGTAAACTGCTCTTTTGACAGGTCTTGTTCCTCTTCTTCTTTAGTATATCCTTGTAATTCTATCTGTGTTCCTGCATCTATTTGTGAAACTCCAAGATCCATACATTCTCTTCTTATCTCTGCAGTTTCTCTAGCAGTTAATATCAATCCTGTATATGGAACTGCTAGTCTTAATATAGCAATTATTCTTTTTAATTCATCATCACCAACTATATAGTCTTCATCTCTAACTACTCCAGTTGCTTCTGTAAGTCTTGGAAATGAAATTGTATGAGGCCCTACACCATACTCTTTTTCTAAGTGGTGAACATGACTCATAAGTCCCAATACTTCAAATTTCCATTTATATAATCCAAATAATGCCCCAATTCCTACATCATCAATTCCACCTTGCATAGCTCTGCTAAGCCCAAATAATCTCCATTTGAAATTAGATTTCTCTCCACTTGGATGTACAGTTTTATATGTTGGCTCATGATATGTTTCCTGAAATATTTGGTAAGTACCTATTCCAGAATCTGCTACTTTTTTAAAATCTACCACAGACATTGGTGCTGCATTTATATTAACTCTTCTTATTTCTCCATTTTCTTGTTTTAAAGTATATGTTTTTTCTACAGTTTTAGCTATATACTCAGCAGTATAATCTGGATGTGTTCCATAAACTAGTATTAATCTCTTGTGTCCTTGATTTATTAGTGTATTTACTTCATTAGAAAGCTGTTCTAAATCAAGTGTTAATCTTTCTATTTCAGTGTTTGTAGCTTTAAAACCACAGTATGTACATAAATTAACACATTTATTCCCTAAATATAAAGGTGCAAATAAAACCACTCTATGCCCATAGACTCTTTCTTTTATTTCCTTAGCTGTTCTAAATATTCGATCTACTCTCTCCTTTTGTGGAGAATTTAATAATACTGCTACTTCTTCCAAAGTCAAAGTCTCTGTGCCTTTTTCAGCCTTTTCCATAACTTTGTCAAACTCTTCATTACTTGGTGAATTTTCTTTTGATATTAATTTTTCTATCAAATCTATATTTATAAAACTTTCTTTCTCTACTTCATCTTTCCATGTTTCCATAATCCTTACACCTCTTTAAATGTTGTGTTTTAGCCTAAACTTGTATATTGGATATACAAAATTTAGTTTTTGTACATAATTTTTTGTTTCTGATATTTCTTTCCATTTTTCGCCTTTTAATCTTCCTATTCCTGCATTATACGCAACCCAAGCTTTCTCTACATCGCCATTTGTTTTATTTAATAAGTATCTAAAATAAGCTGATCCTAACATTATATTATCTCTTGGATCACTTAAGTCAAACTTTTTTATTTTCTCTCTTTTAGCTATCCAATCAGCTGTAGATGGTAAAAGCTGCATTAACCCATGTGCTTCTTTATGGGATTTAACATTACTTCTAAAATTACTTTCAGTTTTAATAATGGAATATATCAATGCTGGGTCTAAATCATATTTCTTACTTGCCTCTTCCACATGATCCTTATATTTTATCGGAAACAGTCTGTCAAATACATAATAAGCTGCTCCTGCTAGTACTAATAAAAAGAAAAAAGAAAAAAGAATTTTTTTCATTACATCTCCTTCATTTTAAAGTCATTTTGCCTTAAAGCTTCATATAAAATTATCGCCGCTGAATTTGATAAGTTAAGTGATCTTCCAATTGGTAACATTGGAATCGTTATACATGTTTCATTGTTCTTTTTAAGTATTTCTTCTGGAACCCCTTTTGACTCAGGTCCAAATACTACAAAATCATTTATATCATAATTCACATCAGTATATTTTTGTTTTGTTTTTGTAGTTGCAAAATAAAACTTCGAATCTTTATGTTTCTCCATTAACTCATCTAAACTATTCCAAAGCTCTACTTTTACATCTTTCCAATAATCTAATCCTGCTCTTTTTATCTGTTTTTCATCTAATGAAAATCCCAAAGGCTGGATAAGATGCAGTACCGTGCCTGTTAGGACACATGACCTGCCAATATTTCCAGTATTATAAGGAATTTCTGGATTTAGTAATACTATATTCATTATTTCATCCCCATTAACTTTTTATATTCAGCTACACTTATTCTATTACTTTCCAGTTTTTTTAATTTACTGTTTAAATTATCTGATCTGGAAAAACTTCCAAAACCGCCTTTAGAATTTATATGTGTTATAGCTATGGCTAAAGCATCTGCCGCATCATCAGGTTTTGGTATTGTTTCTAATCCCAGTATCACTTTTACCATTTCCTGAACTTGCTTTTTATCAGCTTTTCCATATCCTGTAACTCCCATTTTTACCTGAAGCGGAGTATAGCTAAATAAATTTAATTTATTTTTTTGACCGCAAAGTGTTATAACCCCTCTTGCTTGGCCCACCTTTATTATAGTTTTCTGATTCTTAAAAAAAAACAATTCCTCAATTGCCATATCCACAGGTTTCCATATTTTTATGATCCCGTCTAATTTATCATATATTTGTTCTAGTCTTACAGGCATATCTTCATCTTTATCAGTAAATACACATCCATAATCTAAAACATTATACTTATTCTTGATAAACTCTATTACAGAATAACCTACTATAGCTGTTCCAGGATCAATTCCTAATACTATCATTTTTCTCCTTAATATAACAATTATTTCCTTAATAAATTGTATCATAAATAACTTATAATTTCAATTTAAAAACATGACCCTATCAGCAATTAATCTACTATTTAGAGTAAATAACAATATAAATTAATACCTGTCAAATTTATACTTTAATATACAATTACATGTGTTTTTTATAATTGTAATATATAGCAAAATAATTTATTTTTTTGATTTCTTATTTATTAAAGTTAACTTCTCACTTCTTTTCAGTTTTTTTATAGCATATTCTCTTTTTTGTGCTTCTATTTTATCCTCAAATTCTTCGTAATAAACTAATTCCACAGGAATTCTTACTCTAGTGTATTTAGCTCCTTTACCCTTATTATGAGTATCAAGTCTATTTTCTAAATTATTTGTGTATCCTGTATAAAGAGTATCATCTGAACACTTTAAGATATACGCATAGTACATTTATTTTCTCCTTTTTATATTACTAAAACTTAACTTCCACCAATCTGTATTTATATTAATAATATTTTTTATATCTTTCATATTATAATTATAACAAATAAAAAAGTACAAGGATATCAAAATATTACTTCACCTTGTACTTAGCCCATTGTCCATAATAAAAATAGTTTTTTATTGCTGATTCTTTTTCCTTTTTCCAAAAATACTTCCTATCCAGTAAATTATCATTGCGATAAAGGCTCCTATTAATCCCATAAATAGTTGTGAATCAAGTATTGTTTTTTTAGGATCTGATATTATTGCTATTACATCTGATTGACCCTGTTTAAACAACATAAATAAGCTTAGTAAAATTGCAAAAGTAGGTATTAGAAGTCCAAATGGTATTCTATATCCTTCCACATTTTTATATTTTTTTCTGAAAATAAATATTGCCATACAGGTAGGAATATACTGTACAAATCTTGCTACTACAGATATAGAGGCAAGTTTAAATGGATCATAACTGCTTATTAAGATTAAACCTATTATTCCAGTGGCAAGTACTGGTATAGATGCAACACCAAATCTATTTTTTTTGGCTATTATCTTTGGAAGTATTGAGTCTTTTGCTAAAGCTTCCAGTGAACGTGGTGTAATAAAAGCTCCTGCTATTGCTATACCAATCATTGATATTGTTGATCCTATTCCTAAGATATATCCAAATATTGGATTTATTCTTGCTGCTGCATAAGTTAGTGGTGATCCACTGCTTTTTAGTACATCTCCACCTAAAATCCCAAATGTTACTGCTAAAATCAATATATAAAATATTGCTACTATAAACATTGTTGTTATTAAAGCTCTTGGAAGATTCTTTTTAGGATTATCCATGTCTTCGGATGCTGTTGCTATAGCTTCAAATCCTGTGAAAGCAAATAATAACAGCAATGACGCCTCTATAAAGATATTAAACTTTGCTCCAGAACTAGCAGCATCTACAATACTTCCAGAAAATACTGGAGTAAAATTTTGAAACTTTATAAATAAAATACCTATTAAAATAAATAATATTAATGGAAGTAACTTTGCTGTTGTTACTATGTTATTTAGAAGTTTCGAAGCTTGAACACCTAATAAATTTATTATTGTTAATACTACAATAATAAATGCAGCTACTATTTTTTGTGTATCAGAGGATGAAAAAAATTCTACTAACTTTTTATTTCCTAAGACCTCAGCAAATCCTGCTAATCCACTTTTTGTGATAAGAAGTGTAAATACAGACCATGCCACCACTCCAATAGCAAACCTCATAAAGCCTACTACAAATCCAAAAAAGTCTCCAAATGCATCTTTTACATATACATAAGCTGCTCCATTTTGTGTAAAATAACTACTTGCCTCTGCAAAACACAGAGCTATAGAAAAAACAAGTACAGCATTTAACACTAGTGCAAATATACTTGCAGTTCCAATTAATTCATAAGATTTTGATGGTAACGCAAATATCCCTGTTCCAATTATTGAATTTATTCCTAATAAAACTATACTCCAAAAACCAAATTTTGACTTCATATTATCACTTCTCTTTCTTTGGAAATTTTCTTTTTATTTTGCCTCTTTTAAAAGACGTTCAAATATTTTTAACATCTTTTCATTCCCTTTTGCTGTCATCATTTCAGGATGCCATTGTACAGCTAAAAAGAAATAATCAGGTTCTATATATTCTAAGGCTTCTATTACACCGTCACTTGATTTTGCCGATACCTTGAAAATCTTTGCTAAATCTTTTATGGCTTGATGATGAAATGAATTCACCCATAATTCTTTTTCTCCTAAAATCTCATGTAAAAGAGTTTTCTTTTCCACTTCTACTTTATGTGAAGGTAAGTCAGGATTTGACCACTGATCATGCTTAATAATAACATTTTTCATATAGCTCACATCTTGGTAAAGTGTTCCGCCAAATGCCACATTTGCTACTTGTAAGCCCCTACATATTGCCAGTGTAGGAATCTTCATATCTTTTGCCATTTTCGTCAATATTAAGTCAAACTTATCTCTTTTTATATTTGGGGCACCATTTTTTTCTAACTGCTCTTCTCCATATTCCTGTGGGTTTACATCATCCCCACCTGATATTATCAAAGCATCTATGTGTTTTAGTTGTTCTTTTATAACATCTTCATCTGTATTTACAGGAATTATAAATGGTATTCCTCCAGCATTTAAAACTGATGTAATATAGTCATCATTTACATACGATTTCCAATAATCTTTAAATCTTCCTGATGTGTCTGGAATTAGTCCTCCAGCAATACCTACTATTTTTCTTTTCATCATTTCCTCCTTAAAATTTCTATTTCTAAAAGTCATTTATTTAAACTTTTTATTTTTTCTTTGTTTTATTATAATACATTCGAGTACGCTTGTATATAGAATTATTTGATTTTTAAAATTAAATTTCAAAATCATACTTATTATTTTTTAAGCAATTACCCAATATTTTCAAAAATATATAATAATAAAGGTTACTTTAAAATAGAATCTTATTAATTTAAAAATCTATTTTTTAAGTAACCTTTTTTTACTTTAAAATAACTTAATCTTTCTTTCCAGTATAAACAGAGTAATTATAGTATTTCCAAATTACATCTATATCACTAAAACCAACTTCATCTAACATTTTTAGATGTTGCATTATAGGTATAGGCCTATCTTCTGAATAATAATTAGGTAACCATTTTTCTTCTATTTCTTCTTTACTCATATTTCTTTCCATGTATTTCATCCATTTTTCTAAATAAATTTCTTGTAAAAATTTATCGCTTCCTGTGATGACATCTGCATTTATAAATACTCCACCTGAGTTCAATGCATCATATATTTTATTATAAAAAACCTTCTTATCATCATCATTTAATAGGTGATGAAGTGCTAGAGATGAAACTATCAGATCATACTTATCTGGAAAAATAAAATCATTAAAATCTGAATTTATGTACTCAAAACTACTTCCTAGTTTTTCTTCTGCTATTTTTAACATATTCTCCGCTATATCCACACAGGTTATTTTAGCCTTTGGAAATTTTTTCAAAATTTCTACAGATAAAGTCCCTGTCCCACATCCTAAATCTATGACCTTAAATTCTTTATTAGTATCAAATGATATTATTGATGCTGCTGCTTCTAACATTTCAGTATAATATGGAATAAGTTGACTTATTATTTTTTCATATTCTACTGCTTCGCTTTCAAAATGATTTTTTATTTCTTCCATACTCATAAATATACCTCCTTATTTCTACCATATTATACACTAATTAGATTAAACTTCAATTAAGGATTCTCGTGTTATGTTTTTATTTTCTTAATTCTCTCTGTTTTTTTATAAGCATTTTAGCATGTTCATGGGCATTAAATGCTATTTTTTCAGTATTAATTGTTAATATAATTCCATCTTTTACCACTATTTTGCCATTTACTATAGTCATCTTTACTAAACTACTGTTACCACAGCACACTAATGATGTTAATGGATTATGTGAACCTGAAAAAGCGATATCATTTAAATCAAATAATATAATATCTGCTGCTTTTCCTTCTTCAAGTGTCCCTATATCAGTTCTTCCAAGTACTCTAGCTCCGCCTTTTGTAGCCATTTTCAATATTTCATAGGCATTCAAACCCTTATCTGCATATTTTAAATGATTTAATAAGTAAGCTCTTCTTACTTCTTCCCACATATTTGATCCATCATTTGAGGCACTGCCATCTACACCTATTCCCACATTAATCCCTTGTTGAATAAGCTCTGATGTTCTGCAAATACCACTTCCTAATTTCATATTTGAAGAAGGACAATGTGCGATTCCACTTCCATTCAATCTTTTTAACTCATCATCACTAAAAAATATTCCGTGTGCAAACCACACATCCTTACCAGTCCAGCCAGTTTCTTCCATTAATTCTACTGGTCTCAATCCGTATTTTTCTAAACAATATTTTTCTTCATCAAGAGTTTCAGCTAAGTGAGTATGAAGCATAACACCCTTTTTTCTGGCTAATTCAGCTGATTTTATCATTAAAGATTTAGTAACTGAAAATGGTGAACATGGAGCTAGTGCCACTCTTTTCATTGAAAATTCATCACTATCATTATACTTATCTATTACTCTTTCAGAATCCAAAAGAATTTTCTCTTCATCCTGAACAACAGATACAGGTGGGAGACCTCCTTTATCTTCCCCTAATGACATTGATCCTCTTGTAGCGTGAAATCTTATCCCTATTTCTTCTGATGCCTTAAATTGAGTATCAATAAGTGTAGAAGGTGCATCTTCTGGAAATACATAATGATGATCTGATGTAGTAGTGCATCCTGTTCGCAAAAGCTCTGAAAAACCAACTTGTGAACCATAATATATAGTTTCATCTGTTAAGTGTTTCCAAAAACCATAAAGACCTTTTAGCCATGGAAATAAAGGCATTTCTTGTACCTCATCTATTCCTCTAAACATTGTTTGATATAGATGATGATGAGTATTCACAAATCCTGGAAGAATTACATTTTTAGAAGCATCAATAACTTCCATATCCTCAGTTATTTCTATATTCTCCCCTATTTTACTTATTACTTTACCTTCTATTAAAATATCCATGTTTCTAAGTACTTCATCCTTATCGTTAAATGTATAAATATAATCTGCATTTTTTAATAAAGTTTTTTTCATATTATCCTCCTCTTAAATATTTTTTATCCTTTTATAAGTTAATTATAGCTTATATCAAGCCCTTGTCAATGTTGTGAAATTTCACTTTTAAAAAATTTATTAAATTAAAATATTCTAAAGTATTATTTTAACTGTCTTCTTTCATAACAAAATATCAATAAAAGCAATTTTTATACAATTATATATATTTTTCTTTATATATAGATTAATAATTTATAATATTGATATTTTACTTTATTGAGTATTAAGTTATATTTTAAACTGCTCCATTAAAATAATAAGAAAAATATTCTGCCATTATCTTAATTACTAATAAAAAAATTAATTTTATAAAAGATCAGTTTTATATTATAATAAACATATATTATTCATAAAATGCGAAAAGGTGGGATTATGGAGAGTTTGTTGTCTGAAACTATTATTAAGAAATTAGAAGATGAATATAAGTATGTTCACATAGAAGAAGAGGATTTAGGCAGAGGAAAAAAAATCCACTTATATAATAAAAAAAATCAAACAATTGCTTTAGAATATTTTTTATTCCCTGATATGTTTGAAATAGTTATGTTAAGACAAAAAAAATCTTCTGGACCCTTTGTTTTTAGTTCTTTAAAATGTGAAAATAAATATATTTTTAGAATTTTAGCAAGTGGAAAAGTAAAATTTTATAATGAAGATAAAGAAGTCATTGTAAACTCTGGAGGATCATTTGTTTCTTATGGTATTAAAGATAAAGAACAGCCTACAGAATTTTTAACTGACAATATGGTATTTCTATATTTAGCTGTAAATAAAGAGTATTTAGAACAGTACAAATACGATAAAAATATAAAAAAATTTCTTTTTTATTTCAAAAATAAATTAGTTTCATTTAAAGATAAGTGTATTGATGATATCCCAAGTGAAGCATTAGATGCTGTAAAAAGGATGCTTATTTATGGTTATGAGATTGATATTACAAAAGAATTAGAGTTGTTTGGAAAAGCAAATGTTTTACTTTCCAGCTTAATAAAAGCCTTTGTAGAAAAAAAATCTTTCTTTGAAAATGATAAAGAAAATCTTGTGGAAATAATAAAAAAAGTTATTGAAAATGACTACGAATCCCCTGATGTATTAAAAACTTTACCAGAAAAATTTTATATCAATAGAGTTACTTTATTAAAAAAGTTTCAACAAGAAACTGGAATGAATCTTCAAGATTATACTAAAAAAATACGATTAGAAAAATCTTATGAACTCTTGATTAATAGTAAAATTCTGATTTCTGAAATATCTGAAAAAGTTGGGTATAAAAACTCTGGGTATTTTTCCATGATATTTAAAGAATATTTTGGTGTTTCTCCTAAGGAAGTAAGGAAAGAAAAATATAGGATTTTACGGGAGAAGATGTAAAATAAAAATGAGCTGCTAATACAAAACTTGAATTAGAAAGCTCATCTTTTTTAATCATTAAAACATTTATAATAAATTTATTCCATTTTCACTACATATTTTTTCTGTTTCCTCATCCCAAATTGAAGCTTGCACTTCTCCTACATGTGCTTTTCTTAAGAAAAACATACATATTCTAGACTGCCCTATTCCTCCACCTATAGTTAAAGGAAGTTCATTAGACTTTATCATTTTATGATATTGCATATCTAGTCTATCAAGAGCATTTGATATATGAAGCTGCTTTTCTAATGAGTCGCTGTCTACTCTTATTCCCATTGAAGACAGCTCTATTGAACACTCTAATAATGGATTCCAAAAGATTATATCTCCATTTAAATCCCAGTCATCATAATCTGGGGCTCTTCCATCATGTTTTTCTCCAGATGACAGAACTCCTCCTATTTTAGTGATAAATATTGCTCCATGCTCTTTTGCAGCAGCATCTTCTCTTTCTTTTGAAGTTATATTAGGATACTTATCTTCTAACTCCTGTGATGTTATATAAACTATATTTTCAGGAAGCCACTTTTCACCTAATTCTGGATACTCACTAAGTGTGAATTCTTCCATATTTTTAAATATTTCAAATAATTTCCCTACCACTTCTTTTAGAAAATCTTGTGTTCTGTCTTCTCTAGTAATTACTCTTTCCCAATCCCACTGATCTACATATATTGAATGTAAATTACTAGTCTCTTCCTCACGACGAATAGCATTCATATCTGTATACAAACCCTCACCATTTTGAAAACCATATCTATAAAGGGCCATTCTTTTCCACTTAGCTAAAGAATGAACTATTTCTACATTACACTCTGTAACATATGGTGCTGTAAAAGATACTGGAAATTCGTGTCCACTTAAATTATCATTTAAACCAGTATCAGGTATTACAAATAATGGAGCTGACACCCTAGTTAAATTCATAACTTCACTTAGATTTTCCTCAAATTTATTTTTTAGTTTTTTTATTGCCACTTCAGTCTCTCTTAAGTTTAGTGGTGTTTTGTAATTCTTAGGTACTTTTATTCTCATTTTTTCTTGTCCTCCTAAATTAGTCATTATTTTTTAAAAAATCCTCTTACTCCTCCTGAAATTAATGATATTGTATCTTTCAGAATCTTAAACGGGTTACCATAAAATGCTATATACTTAGGTTCCCATTCTGGATTAAACTTATTTTTAAATCTTCTTAATCCTTCAAAGTTATAAAAATGATTTCCATGTTTATATATAAATATACTTGCCTTATTCCATAAACTAATTAATCCTGAGTTTTTATCCTCTATTCCTGATAATGGAGCCATTCCTAAATTAAACTTTTTATAACCATTTGCTTTTCCATACTCCATTAGTTTTATAAAAAGATAGTCCATTACCCCATTTGGTGCCTCGTTAACATCGTATCTCATTAGATCTATCGAGATTTCTTCCTTTGTTCCAGTTAAAAATAGATTCGCAAAAGCGTATATCTTCTCATCTTTTTTTATTACTGCAATATCAAATTTTCTTAAATACTCTCTAGAAAAATTCCCTAAAGAAAATCCTTTTTCTCTCACACTTTTAGTTTCCAGCCATAAATTAGATATTCTTTCTAATTCATCCAAATATTGCTCTATATCCTCTTTTTTTATAATCTCAAGTACATAATTATCTTTTATTAATTTATTATATGTATGCCGTAAGCTTTTCTTCTTATCGCCCTCTAGTGAGAAATTCTCTAGGGGAACTAATGCTTCTTCTCCTATTTTCAATATTGTCATCCCAATATCTAAATAATAATTCAAATTGTTCTTTCCCACTTCATAAAATATTAATTGCTCTAAACTTTGTTTAGTTTCTAAGAAAAAGTCCCATATTATTTCTGACATCTCATCATTTTTTCCAATTGGATCACCCATAACGACACGTGTATCTCGTGATTTTCCATACATTAAAAATGACTGTCTGCCTTGACTTAAATATATTTTTTTATCATCTAAGTAAACTAAATTAGATTCAGAATCTGATGAATACCTCATGATATCCCTGACTTCGCCTTCTACATCTTTTAAAGCAGAATACTTTTCATTTGAAAGAGGTTTTAATATCTTTATTATTGAAAATATAAATGTAAATATTCCTATTGCAAAAATTGTTCTTAGAACTCTTGGCGCATTTTTTTGAAATTCAAACTGCCACCATAATAAACTACTGTAATCTGTTTTTTTATATGAAAAAAATCCAAGCCATATTGATGATATTAATACCATAACTATGGGAACTACCCAATCCATACTTATTCTATTATGAAATATGGAGCTTTTCCTATAAAAATACTTTTTAGAAGGTATTATTAAAATTAAGGCCAATATAAGTACAGCCGCTGCTTCTATATTAATACTCTTAAATAATAATGAGAATATCCCTAATACCAAAGCTATTATAGTAAATTTATATGCTAAATTAATTCTATTTTTTATAGCATAACTAAGCAGTATAAGAACCACTCCTGTTACACTTCCCAAAAAATGTGATGCTTCTAAAACACTTATTGGGATTATCTTTTTTAAAAATAGTATTCTTCCTAATTCAGGGGGTATAGACCCAGATATTAACAGAACTATTCCACAGGTAAATGAAAATACAGCTAAAAGACTTGGAATTAAAAATTCATATGTCTTAGCTATTTTTTCTGCTTTAGAAGTGAATTCTAAAACAACATATGTTCCTGCTGCTCCTAAAAGAGGTATAAAATAATAAATAACTCTATAAATAAAAAGTGCAGCTATTACTCCATTACTACTTCCTAATAAGTTTAGAAAAACATATTCAAAAGTACCCAAACCTCCAGGAAGATTACTTATTACTCCAGCAAGTTGCGCTAAACAAAATATTTCTAAAAAAAGAAAAAAATCAGGTTTAACAGGCAAAAATAGATATAGTACTAAACTTGCCACTACCCAATCTAAAAAACCAACTAAAAATTGCCTTAAAATGATATTTCTCTTTATATTAATCTTTTTCATTTTTGGAACTCTCCAAAAATATAAACCAAGTAATATAAATAAAGGAATTGAATACAGACTCTTATTTATCAAACCAGAAACAGCACCTGTTAGAGTAAGCCCTACCCAAAACGATATCATAGCAAATAACGATATTTTTATTATTTTTCTTTCTGGTATTTTTAATGCCCCGTATAATCTAAGCCTTATAGCTGTTGATGAAACTCCTGAAAATCCTAGGCTATTTCCAAATGCAAAAGCTGTAAATGAAATTGGAATCACTTTTTTCAGGGGTATTTTTTCATCTTCATTTCTTAATGCTAAAAAATCATATAGTGTTAATATTAAGTAATTTAAACTTGCAATTATTATTCCTAGAAAAATTACAGAAATTCTATATTGTTTAAGAACTTTCATAATTTGTCTTATGTTATAATTTCTTAATTCTTTATATAATAAAAATAATATCAGTATAAAAAACAGTATCTGAAACACTAAAATAATCTTTTTTTTCATCTACTTAGAACTCCCGCATAACTTATTAAGTTCTTCCATAACATCACTTACATGTCCGTTCACTCTTACTTTTCTCCACTCTTTTACTATATTTTGATCCTTATCAATCAAAAAAGTACTTCTTTCTATTCCCATATATTCTTTTCCATAGTTTTTTTTCAATTTCCAAACATCATATTTTTCACATACTTCATGATTTTCATCACTTAATAATAAAAATGGAAGATCATTTTTTTCTATAAATTTCTCATGACTATTTAAAGAATCTGTACTGATTCCTAATATTACAGCATTCTCATTTTCTGGTTTCTGAACACTATCCCTAAAATCGCATGCTTCTGTTGTACAGCCAGGTGTCGAATCTTTTGGATAAAAATAAAGTATTACTGCTTTCCCTTTGTAATCGCTTAAACTTATATTTTTTCCATTACTCGCTGGCAATGTAAAATCATATGCTTTCATATTATCTCACCCTTTTCTAAAATTTAAATTTTTTACTCTAGCTTACTTTAATCATGCATATAAATCTTTAAAGCAACACCTTCATCTGTGGGTATTCCTATAGCAAATAAACTTTTTCCAGAATCTATAAGTCTTGCTAGTACCTCACTCTGCTCTTTTGGAATATATCCTACCTTTTCTCTATTATCGTTATATGCAGCAACTGCATTAATAGAAATTCCTGAAAACTCTCTAAATAGATTAAATGTAGTTATATTTTTAATCTTCCAACAAAAATTTCTGATATACTTTGTTCCTGCTAAATGTGAATCTAACAAAAATACCCTTCTTGTTCTCTTCATATACTTATCGAGCAATAATTTTGAGTATTCAAATATAAGATTTTTACCAAATTCCACCTCATATTTTCTACCATTTCTTTGAAGTACTAATAAACTATTACCAAATCTAAATTCAGTAACATTATAATTACCTTGATTTTTTAATATCTCAAAGTGATCCATTAGTTCTTCGAAAATCAAAACCTCTTTTTGTGCAATTTGAAAAGACCCCTTTTGAATCTCTATTGAATCATTTTCTATAAATGAATAGTAGAACCTTCCATCTGAGAAAACTTCTATTTCATAACTTCCTCCATAAAATAGCCCTTCAAATTCTAATTTTATTCCTTCAAATACATTAGATATCATATTTTTCCTCCTAATTATACTTTATATTTATATAATTATAAAAATTACATAAACTATAAATGAGTTAGATCACTAAACTTGTATTTCATTTTGATTTTTAAATTGAATTATTCCATTAAATAATATCATTAATTCCACTAAAATTACAATACTATAATTATGTTTTACAATTAATTGTTACACAACCTTTACACTAGAGTCTAACTTATATATAACATCTTTTCTTTCCACAACTATTTGTATTTTTTCAGATAATTCCTTATCCTTTTTTATTCTTTCTATTAGCTTCATAGCAGGGTTAATTGCTACTGGGAACTCTACGTTTTTAAACATTGTTAAATCACCAGTAGTATCACCATATGCATAGGATTTAGAAAAATCAATGTCATACTTTTTACAAAAATGATCAATTGCCTTTTTTTTATGCTTTCCATCCCACATTGGAAGGACTTCACCTGTAAATATATTTGACTTGTCGACTAAATACTTAGACGCCATAAAGTCATCAGCCTTATATTTATCTGCCATTTTTCCTACTAAAAAGTCTGGACTTCCTGATATAATTATAACCTTATGCCCTTTTTTTCTATGCTCTTCCAATTTCTTTCTAGTATATCTATAAACTCTGTCTCCCTTTAAGTCAATAACTCTTCTGGCTAAAAACTCTACATCATCCTTATCTAAATTTTTTAATGCATCTACATATGTTTCTACAAGCTCTAATAGGTAATCATCATAGTTCCCTGTTCTTTTTTCCCAATGCTCAAATTTTTGCTTTACTCGCCCTGTCCATGATGTCATATTTATAAATTCATACTTCACAAGCATTTTAAAATGCTCTATTAAAAGCGAGTCTCTATAAATAGTACCGTCAATATCAAAGAATGCTCCTATATTTTTTTTCAAATTATTCACCTCTTTGTTATATAATACCGTAAAACGACTATTTTTTCAAGAAAATATCCTTAATAATTAATATTTAAATTAATTTTATATGAACAAAAAATTCCTTTTATGTTGTTTACAAATAAACTACTATTAAAATTACATAATTTATTTTTACGAAAAGATTCATTCTATCTACATTTTCCTTTGAAAAAAAATACTGAATAAAAATCCTCCTTGACATTAGTTAGAACAAGGTCTATAATCCCTCATAATCATGAAGAAATATTATCAACGTTTATTTATTAGAGGAGGCAACAATACAGTGAATATCTACTATCCAATTATTTTATATATAATATTTATTATTTTATGTATTCCAACAGGAAAGTACTTATCAATGGTAATTTCATATCAAAAGAACTTTTTTGATAAAATATTTGACCCAATTGATAACTTAATATTTAAAATAACTTGTGTAAAAAAAGAAAATATGACTTGGAAAGAATACTGTTTATCATTACTGTGTACAAATTTTTTCATATTTTTAATGGCTTTTGCAGCTTTTAGATTCCAAAACATTTTGTTTAATGCTCCAAGTTTTAATACTGCACTTTCATTTAACTCAGCGGTGAGCTTTATTACAAATACGAACTTACAGGACTATAGTGGAGAAGATGCGAGTCTTATTACTACCCTTATAATTATAAGTTTGATGTTTGTTTCTGCTGCAAGTGGTTTTGCTGTAGCTGCCGCATTTATACGTGGACTTATGAAAGAAAGTGGATTAGGAAATTTCTTTGTAGACATTACTAGGATTATTACAAGAGTTTTGATTCCACTTTCTATAATTGTATCTGTATTTCTTATTTTCAATAATGTTCCACAAACATTTAAAGGAACAAAAGTTATACAGACAATTGAAGGCAGCTACCAAGCTATAAAACTTGGCCCTGTTGCAGCATTAGAATCTATAAAACACATTGGAACTAATGGAGGAGGCATTTTTTCCGCTAACTCTAGTCACCCATATGAAAATCCAAATATGGCTACAAATACAATTGAGATGCTGTCAATGATGCTTTTACCAGGATCCCTTGTGTTAGCTTATGGATTTTTATTAAAAAATAAAAAACAAGGAATAATATTATTTATTACAATGTCTATTTTATTTATTATTTCTACAATTGTTTTGATTTGGGCAGAAAAATCTGGAAACCCTATTTTAGCTAATATAGGTCTTTCACAATCCATGGGAAATATGGAAGGTAAAGAAGTCCGTTTTGGCATAATTGGTTCTAGTTTATTTTCATCTGTGACTACTTCATTTACTACTGGAAGTGTAAATAATATGCATGATTCTCTAACTCCTATTGGAGGTTTCATCACTCTCTGGAATATGATGCTAAATGTTATTTTTGGAGGAAAAGGAATAGGACTTATCTCAATACTTATATACGCTATGCTTACAGTATTTATAAGCGGACTCATGGTCGGAAGAACACCTGAATTTTTAGGAAAAAAATTAGAAGAAAAGGAAATAAAAATCATTTGTTTTTCTATGTTAATTCATCCTATATTAGTTTTAATACCCACAGCCGTTTCTTTGATATTTAAAAGTGATGCTGTTACTAACCCTGGATTTCATGGTTTATCACAAATTCTTTATCAGTTTACCACTAGTTCAGCGAATAATGGTTCTGGATTTGAAGGCTTATTAGATAACACAAATTATTGGAATCTTCTTACAGGGATTACAATGTTTCTAGGAAGATATACGCTAATTGTGTTAGCATTATGGCTTGTAGACTCCCTTCGTTCAAAGAGGGAAGTTCCTGAAACAGAGTTTACCTTTAGAACTGATAATCTAACTTTTGCTATAATATTAATTTTTGTTATATTAGTTATTGGGGCTCTAACATTTTTACCTGTACTAGCTTTAGGACCAGTATCTGAACATCTTATGATTCACTAGAAGGAATGAGGGCATAAAAATGAATAAAGATAAAAATAAACTTTTTACAAAAGAGATAATAAGAGAAGCTGTAATTGGCTCATTTAAAAAATTAAATCCTAAGATTATGATTGAAAACCCAGTTATGTTTGTAGTAGAAATTGGATTTTTTCTGACTCTTTTACTTACTTTTTTCCCTAATCTTTTTGGAGAAACTGGTAATAACTTAGCTTTATATAATGGAATTGTGTCATTAATTTTATTTATTACACTTCTATTTGCTAACTTTGCAGAAAGTATTGCAGAAGGCAGAGGAAAAGCTCAAGCAAATAGCTTGAAACAAACTAAAAAAGATATAAAAGCCAAATTAGTTCTAAAAGATGGCAGTATAAAAATTGTAAATTCTGAAGAAATAAAAAAGGGAGATATCGTTCTTGTAGAAGCTGGGGACCTTATTCCCACAGACGGTGTTGTCATTGAAGGTTTAGCTTCTATTGATGAATCAGCTATTACAGGAGAGTCTGCACCAGTAATAAAAGAATCTGGCGGGGATTTTTCTTCTGTTACAGGAGGGACAACAGTCAAAAGTGACTGGATAAAGGTAGAAATTACAGCTTCTCCTGGTGAATCTTTTTTAGATAAAATGATCTCATTGGTAGAAGGAGCTAAAAGACAAAGAACTCCTAATGAAATTGCTCTAAGTACCTTACTTATAACACTTACAGCAATATTTATTATAGTAATTGTTACACTTTATCCTATAGCAGATTATATAGGAGTTAAGCTATCTATCTCTACTTTAATAGCCTTATTAGTTTGTTTAATTCCTACCACTATTGGTGCTCTTTTATCCGCTATTGGGATTGCTGGTATGGATAGGGTTACTAAATTTAATGTTATTGCTATGTCTGGAAAAGCCGTGGAAGCTTGTGGAGATATTGATACTATTATATTAGATAAGACTGGAACAATCACTTATGGAAATCGACTTGCAGCTGATTTTTTTCCAGTTTTAGGTGTAGATAAGGAAAAACTTATAAAGTACGCTCTTATTTCTTCACTAAAAGACACCACTCCAGAAGGTAAATCAACAGTAGATCTGGCTCATAAATTAGGAATAACTGCTGATATAAATGATTATGAAGATGCTGACTTTATAGAGTTTACAGCTCAGACAAAAATGAGTGGAATTAATTTAGTAGATAACACTACCATAAGAAAAGGATCTGGAAAAGCAATAAAAGAGTTAATTATAGAAAAAGGCGGAATAATTCCCGAGGATTTAGATAAAATAGTTGATGGTATTTCTAGATTAGGGGGAACTCCGCTAGTAACTTCTATTAATAATAAAATCTTAGGTGTTATTTATTTAAAAGATACAGTTAAGCCAGGATTAATTGAACGTTTTGCTGAACTCAGAAAAATAGGTATAAAAACTATTATGTGCACAGGAGATAACCCTCTCACTGCTGAAACTATTGCTAGAGAAGCTGGATTAGATGACTTTATAGCTGAGGCAAAGCCAGAAGATAAAATCTCTATTATAAAAAAAGAACAGGCTTTAGGAAAACTAGTAGCGATGACAGGAGATGGAACAAATGATGCTCCTGCCCTAGCACAGGCAGATGTTGGACTTGCTATGAACAGTGGTACAACTTCTGCAAAAGAAGCTGCAAATATGGTAGACTTGGATTCTAACCCCACTAAAATACTTGAAATAGTACAAATTGGAAAACAACTATTGATAACACGAGGTGCACTAACTACTTTTAGTATTTCTAATGATATAGCAAAATATTTTGCAATTATACCAGCTATGTTTACTGTGGCTATACCTAAAATGGAGGTCTTAAATATAATGAAGCTCTCTACACCATCAAGTGCAATATTAGCATCACTTATATTTAATGCAATTATTATTCCTCTGTTAATACCTACAGCTTTAAAAGGAGTAAAATATAAACCTATGAAAACTGAACTTTTATTACTTAAAAACTTATCTATTTATGGACTTGGCGGAGTGATTACGCCATTTGTGATGATAAAACTAATAGATATGATAATCTATCCTATTTTAAAATTTATAGGAATATAGGGGTGAAAATATGAAAATAATAAAGCAGAGCTTTTTAATATCTCTTGTTTTTCTTGTATTATGTGGATTTGTTTATCCCTTAATAATTAATGTTATAGGTAATGTGTTTTTTAGAGAAAAGGCTCAAGGAAGTTTTATTAAGTACAATGGAAAAGAGGTTGGAAGTTTATTAATAGGTCAGGATTTTAAAAGTCCAAAATTTTTCCACGGAAGAATATCATCAGTAAATTATAGTATGGGAACAGATAAAAATATTACTCCAAAATCTGGTGGCAGTAATTTAGCACCATCAAATCCAGCTTTGAAGAATAGGGTTTCAGAGGATATTAAAACTTTTATGAAAAATAATCCTTCTGTAGAAAAGGAAGATATTCCTACAGATCTTCTTACTAGTTCTGGTTCTGGATTAGATCCACAGATATCTATAAAATCAGCTTTAATACAGGTAGATCGTATTTCAAAAGAAAATAATCTTTCTAAAGATGTTATTGTTAAGCTTATAAATGAAACAAAGGAAGGTAGTGCTGTTAATGTTCTAAAATTAAATTTAGGGCTACTAAAATTAAATAATTAAATTTTGGGGGGATAGTTTGTTTTGAGACTATCCTCTGATTTTTTTAAATGTAATTCTGTTCTAAAGTTTAGTGACGTTATAGATCCTTACGTCACTTCATTCCTCAGGATGACAAGTTGGTGGGCTCTCCTTACTTTATATTAGTAAAGCCCCGCAAATCTGTCATTCTGAGGAGCCTGCGACGTGAGAATCTATGACGGAAATCACTTTTTAACCGGAAAAAATCAACAAGCAATTTTCTAAGTATAATTCCATTCTAAAACGAAGTGACGTTATAGATCCTTACGTCACTTCATTCCTCAGGATGACAAGTTGGTGGGCTCTCCTTATATTTTATTGGTAAAGCCCCAAAAATCTGTCATTCTGAGGAGCCTGCGACGTGAGAATCTGTAACGGAAATCACTTTTTAACCACAAGAATTGATAAGCAATTTTCTAAGTATAATTCCATTCTAAAACGAAGTGACGTTATAGATCCTTACGTCACTTCGTTCCTCAGGATGACAAGTTGGTGGGCTTCTCCTTACATTATATTGGTAAAGCCCACAAATTTTGTCATTCTGAGGAGCCTGCGACGTGAGAATCTGTGACGGAAATCACTTTTTAACCACAAGAATTGATAAGCAATTTTCTAAGTATAATTCCATTCTAAAACAAAGTGACGTTATAGATCCTTACGTCACTTCATTCCTCAGGATGACAAGTTGGAGGGCTCTCCTTACCTTTTATTGGTAAAGCCCCACAAATCTGTCATTCTGAGGAGCCTGCGACGTGAGAATCTGTGACGGAAATCGCTTTTTAACCAAAAAAAAATCAACAAGCAATTCTCTAAATATAATTCCATTCTAAAACATATAAACATTATAAGTTCCCCACATCACTTCGTTCCTCCTAATGACAAGTTGACAGCCTCACCTTAACCCACCAACTCCCCTTGAAAATTAACATATATAAATCTATTTATTGACAATCTATAAATATAATTATAAAATCTAATTGTATTGTAAAAAATAATTTAGGATGGCTCACTATGAAAAAAACTGAAATAAAGAAAAGAAGAGTAATAGAAGAAAGCGCAAAGCTTTTTTATTTTAATGGTTATATAAACACAGGATTAAAAGAAATACTAGAAGTTTGTAAGATTCCCAAAGGTTCTTTTTATTATTACTTTAAAAATAAAGATGACTTACTTATTAATGTAATTGACTATCATACTAATAACATTGTTGGATACTTTGATAAAGCTGTGGATGATCTTTCTATACCTAAATTTAAAGTTTTTTTCCTAAATTTTTTTACTAGCATAGAAATGAACAGCTATCATGGAGGAAGCCCTTTAGGTAATATCGCCAATGAGCTGTCTGATGTTAATGAAGAAATCAGAAAATATTTATTGCTATCTTACAGAAAAATTGAAATGAAATTCTCTTTTTTTCTATCTATGCTAAAAAATATAAATCCTAATTATAAAAACTTACAAGCTGAGGAAATTGCCAGAGTTCTAGTTTCTCAATTAGAGGGTACTATGCTTAAAATAAAACTGGAAAAAAATGAAAATCCAATTACAGAATTTTTCTTTATATTTGATAAACTTTTAAAAATAGAATAAATTTGATTTCTAAGTTAGATATTCTCTTAAAATTAAATAAAAATGGCAAAAAATCTTTCATTAGTCAATATAATTCCCTTAATTTTTCTCATTATTTTGATAAAAAATATAAAAATATAAAAAAATTTTCTTTATAAATTTATTAACGTTTTAATTATTAAGATGACTTTTTTCCAAATTTCCAAATACTAAAGTAACTGTATGCACTATATAACCTAGGATTTTTGGTATACGGCTGCTTTATTACTTGGATATCTTATGATCCCTTATTTGAATACAAATAAAATTAATTGTTATCCCTATCTCACTTTCTAAAATATACTTAAAGACTTTAAATACCTATTGTCCCACCCTTTAAAAAGTCTTAAAAACCTTTATATTTTTTATTCTTTCTCCTACTTTATATGATCTAAATTTACACATTCTAGTAAAACTCCTCTCTCTTTTATCCTATTCTTTTTAATTTTCATTATAACTTATAAAATTTAAGAACTTTAAAAACACTTATAAACATTGAATGAACACCATCTTGCAATATCAAATAACATACCATATAAAATACTTATCATTTATATATAATTTATATATAAAAAACTTGTTGTACATAATTAAATTTGACTTTAAATAATATTTCGAGTAAAATTATAACTAAGTAATATCGGTTGTTAAGAGAATAAATCTGAATATATTGTGGTGATAAAATGGGGAAAAATTATATTGATGCAAATGTTTTAGAAGAAGCAATAACTAGAATTGAATTTATTTATGATAAATTTGATCCAAAAGAAATATGGTTATCATTTAGTGGCGGAAAAGATAGTACTGTTTGCCTTGAGCTAATGATAGAAGAAGCAAAAAAAAGAAAAATAGACTTTATAAATGTCTTAATAATAGATTTGGAAGGTCATTATAAATTACACGAAGAGTTTTTATATAGAACATTTCAAAGAGAAGACATTAAAATAAAAGGATTTTGGATCTGTCTCCCTTTAAGTCTAAGAAATGCTTCATCCAGTTTTCAGCCAAAATGGCTTTGTTGGGACCCAGAAAAGAAAGAAGAATGGATACGAGAGCTACCGTCAAATGAATATGTTATCTCTTTAGAAAACAATATATTTGAATTTTTTAAAATAGGTATGGAATTTGAAGAATTTATTGTAGAATTCCCACGGTGGTTAGAATATTCATTTAATTTAGAAACAGTATGCCAAGTTGTTGGTATTAGAACAGATGAAAGTTATAACAGATATTTAAAAATAAAGGCTCAAAAAAATAAGAAGTTTTATGAAGAAAATAGTTGGATACTTATGCATAAAAAACAGAAAAATTACTTAGATTGTTACTTAGCTCATCCGATCTATGATTGGACTGTACAAGATGTATGGAAGTATCTCTATCAAAAAGATTATGCAGAAGTATATGATAAGATGTACTTACTCGGATACTCAATTCATGAAATGAGAATATGTCAGCCTTATGGTGAAGAACAGCGAAAAAGTATTGGATTCTTTTCAAAAATAGAACCTGAAACTTGGGTTAAGGTACAAAAAAGAGTTCAAGGAAGCGACTTTGCTAAAAAATATAAAGGAAAATATTTATTGGGATATAGGTGTGTAAAAAAACCTGATCAACTAAGTTGGGAGAATTGGGCACGTATCATTTTAAATTCATTTCCTAGGTATTTAAAAGAACACTACTTAGGAAAAATAAATATTTTTTTAAAATGGTGGAGAAAAGAATTATATGATGATATTTTACATATACATAAAGAAAATACAAATGATGTATATGATCATGATGGTATATATATAGTTAACATTCCGGATGAACCTGATTCAGAATTAAAGACCTTATATAACAATCGTAGAACTCCTTCTTGGTATAGAATAGCAAAAACATTAATAAAGAATGACTTTTATTGTAAGGGGTTAAATTTCAGACAAAATAAAAATGAATACGAAAAATTAGAAAATTTGAGAAAAAAATATGAAGTTAATAATTAGATGGAGATTTTATGTTTATTGTATCATTTAGAAATAGAAATAAAGATTTTTGGAGTATAATGGGACATTATTTTGCAAATAAAGAGGTTAGAAAAGAGCTTCCTTATATAATAGATGAAAAAGACAAAATATGGGTTATTGGTTTTAAAAATAAAGAAGATATTATTGGTTTTTTATCTTATAAAATTTTCAGAGGAACGGTCACTATAAGTAATTGTTATGTTAATACTACATATAGGAAAAATGGACATTTTAAAAAGTTAATATTATATACTTTAGCTAAGTTAGAAAATGAAAAAAAAATAAAATTAACAATTACAAATGAATATGCAGGGTTCTTTGAAAAATTAGGTTTTTGTGAAAGTTATAGAAAAGGTAATTATACTGTTATGATCAAGGAGGGTTAATATGAAAAACATATCATTTCCAGTGCTAAATGTAAAACTGGTAGATATAAATAAGCTTAAAAAGAATAATTATAATCCAAATAGAATAGCACCAACAGAATTTAAATTACTACAAATATCAATTGAAGAAGATGGTTTTACACAGCCTATTGTGACATATTATGATGAAAATTCAGATGAATATATTATTGTAGATGGCTTCCACAGGTTTTTAATAGGAATGAAACTAAAGTTAGCAGAACTACCTATCGTTGTTATAGAAAAGGATTTAAAACAAAGAATGGAAAGTACAATCCGTCATAACAGGGCTAAAGGAGAACATCAAGTTGACAGAATGGTTTATATTGTAACAGAGCTAATCAAAGAAGGAAGAAACGATGAGGAAATCAGAAACTTTTTAGGAATGGAGCCAGATGAACTTTTAAGGCTTAAGTTGCATTCAAGTATTGCTGAAGTTTTTAAAGAGCACAATTATTCACAAAGCTGGAAATAATTTTTTTCTTCTAATTAAATGCAGTTCTCTTATCCACACCTATACACATCAAAAAAGCTGTCTAAAATAATTAGATACAGCTTTTTTGATTATATTTTCACTATAGTATTTTTGATTTTGTATAAATTACTCCCATGGAATAACTCTAACCTCAGCATTCTTAGAATGATCAATTATTTTATTAATAGTAGATCCCCTTAATAGAGTTTGAATTTTACTTCTTTTACTATGTCCTAATAATATTTGTGTAATTCCTTTTTCTTCTGAAAATTTTGTAATTTCCCCAGATATACTTTTTCCTTTTAGACTAACTAATTCAGCACCTAATTTTAGAGCTAACTTTTTATTTTCATTTAATGTCTTAATATCCCTCTCAGTTGCTTTTTTTCCAAACTTTCTGGTATATTCCACATCTGCAACATAAAAGGCACACTTGTACTTTCTGGCGATTCTAGCACCATGTCTTATTACTTTAGGTGCTTTAGGATTTGAAGAAATACATACTAATACTCTTTCCACTGTATGCCAATGAGCAGTTATTCCTTTTTCTTTTTTATATCGTAATACATCGTCATCTACTTCTTCTGCGATCTGCCTTAAAGCTATTTCTCGCAAGGCACTTAAGTTACCTGATCTAAAGAAATTCTTTAGGGCTCTTTTAGCTGTTTCCTCTTTATATATCTGACCTTTTTCAAGTCTATTCCTTAAGTTCTCTGGTACAATATCTACTATTTCTATATCAGCATCTTCTAGAACAATATCTGGTATTGTTTCTCTCACTTGTACATGAGTTATGTCATAAATTATATTATTTAAACTCTCTAAATGTTGTATATTTAATGTAGAATATACGTTTATACCCTTATCTAATATAGCAATAACATCTTGGTATCTTTTTTCATTTTTAGAACCAGATATATTAGTGTGCGCCAGTTCATCTATTAATACTATATCAGGCTTATATGCTAAAATTGCTTCTACATCTACTTCTTCGAATTCTTTTTCTTGATAGATAATTTTTTTTCTGGGTAATACTTTTAGTTTCTTTACCTGCTCACTAGTTTCTGGCCTATTGTGTGCTTCAAGATAACCTATAACTATATTTTCTCCACCAGCTAATAATCTATTTCCTTCAGTTAGCATTGTATAAGTCTTTCCCACTCCTGGTGCATATCCTAAGTATATTTTTAGTTTACCCCTAGTCTCTTTTTTATATTTCTCTAGTGCTTCTTCTGGTGAAATTCTTTTAACGGGCATGAAATCCCTCCACTAATATTTTATATTAAATATCATTTTTATTTTATTATTTCTTTTATTATTCCTCCGCCAAGACACTCTTCATTTTCATATAAAACAACTATTTGTCCTAAAGTAACTGATTTTTCTGGTTTATCAAATATTACTTTATAATTCTCTTCATCTAATTTTTCTACAGTTACACCAACATCTTTCTGTCTGTATCTAAATTTTGCAGTACATTTTATTGGAAATTCTCTTTCATTAATAAAATTAAAACTGTCAGCAATTAAGGCTTTTGAGTACAGATCTTTATGATCTCCGCCTTGCCCTATTATTAATTCGTTTTTCTCTATGTCTTTATCTATTACGAACCAAGGCTCTCCTGTTCCTTCTTTAGTATTCCCTATTCCTATACCTTTTCTTTGACCAATTGTATAGTGCATTAAACCTACATGGTTTCCTATAACTTTACCCTCTGTATTTACCATTTTTCCAGATTTAGCTGGCAAATATTTATTTAAAAACTCGCCAAAATCTCTTTCACCAATAAAACAGACACCAGTACTATCTTTCTTCTTTGCAGTTTTCAAATTATGCTTTTCTGCAATATCCCTAATATCTTTTTTATTATACTCACCTATTGGAAATAATACCTTATCTAACTGATTTTTATCTAATTGGCATAAAAAATAAGTTTGGTCTTTATTATCATCAAGTCCTCTTAATAATTTTATTGAGCCATCTGCTCTGTCTATTCTGGCATAGTGACCTGTGGCTATATAGTCCGCTCCTATTTTCATAGCATAGTCTAAAAACGCCTTAAACTTTATCTCTTTATTACACATTACATCTGGATTTGGTGTTCTTCCTTTTTTATATTCATCTAAAAAATATGTAAATACTCTATCCCAATATTCTTTTACAAAATTAACAGAATAATACGGAATATCTAATTGTTCAGCTACAGCAACCACATCTTTAAAGTCTTCATCAGCTGGACAAACTCCATTTTCATCTACTTCATCCCAATTTTTCATAAACGCGCCTATTACTTCATAGCCTTGTTCTTTTAATAGTATAGCTGCAACAGATGAATCGACTCCGCCAGACATACCTAATACTACTCTTTTTTTCATATTCATCACCTAAGTCATTTTAACAAATATATACTAGTTCTGTACAGACAAAATTTAATTAACTAATAAAATATCTGTTTCCTCTCTTTAAATTATCAAACTTTAATTTATTTACTAATATAAAAAAGCTTCCAAAAAGTAATTTTGAAAGCTCCCCCTATTTAGTCTAAAATATCTTATCTAATATTATTTTCTACTTTATACTGCTCTATTTTAAGTAATAAATCTTCTATTTGTTGGATTTCAGATACTTTTTTATCTATCTGCTTATCTACTTTCACTAGTTCTTTATCTAGTCTTTGTCCACTATTTAGATGCTGTCTTAAATTTGTCCACTTTCCTCTTGCACCTTCTCTTAGTTCTCTTCTATACTCATATGTCGAAGCTGCACTTGCCATTGAACCTACTAATACAACTAATGTAAACATTAAACCTAATTTTTTCATTTAATTCTCCTCCTTAAGTTTCCTTATCTTTTTCTTCCCATTCTTGCTGTTTCATCTGGTAATAATTCTTCTTCTTCTGCCTTTATTCTATCTAGCATTGTGTACCAGTAACCTCTTTTTTCAGGTAAAGCCACATATATAGATTTTTGTGCTCCTCTTAGAGCTTTTTCATATGATGAGTATTTCCCATCTTGATCAAAATCTTTTGTTATACTGTCTTCTGTTGCTTTACTTACTTTTACTGGATCTCCACTTTCTTCATATGCTGCAAATGCTGCTGTTCCTAGTAAAATTCCTAATAATAATTTTTTCATGTGTTCTCCTTATTTTTTCGTCTTATTTAGATATTTTAAAACTTTGTTATACTCTGTTTTATGCCAAGCCACATCTTTTTTTGATCTGTAACTCTCTATCTTATTTGCTCTTTCCATTTGTACTTCAACACTTGGAACTTCAACATTTTTTACTTTTGTTTTATCAGCTGCGTACACTATACCTACAACTAAAGATAATAAAAAAATAATTTTTTTCATTTTTTCTCCTTTTCAATAAATCAATATGATTATATTATACCCTTGTTTTCAAAAATAATCAATAAATTTTAAATTGATTTTAGATTAAACACTGTTTATTTAAGTAATATTACTATAATAAAGTTTAATTTTTTATCAGTGTATATAATCTTTCTTTTCTGTTTTTTTGATATTTCCATTTTCATCTATCTCGACAAAATATGGATTTCTATCACCATATAACACTATTTTCCACAATCCATAACCAGATTTCGTAATTGCAGTATCTTGTTCATTTATTAAAATTCCAAATTTACTATCAATTTCTTTTATTCCTATATTTATAATTTCCTCTTTAGATAATTCTGACGCTTTTGGAACTACAGTAGTTGTACAAGATATAAAAAATAAAAACATTATTAATATACTAATTTTTTTCATAAATACCTCCTATTTCATCAAGTCCTGAGACATCTCTCTATCTATGCTGTAATTTTGAAATATAATAGGATTTCTTATTTCAACTAATTTCTTATCTAAGACTATTTCATTCCCATCTATATCTTCAAATCTTATAAATTCTGTCTTTGTATCTTTTATCAATTGAACAAAGTTTTTAAAATCAACATAATTTTCACCATTTACCTTTGTAATTATTTCATCATAATAATTTGTATAACCTATATTAGCATCATCTGAAAGAACCCTTACTAAAACTGCTAACTCTTCCATATTCTCTAATTCCCTACGTGTTTCTAAATCTGTAGGATATTGCATAGACGAACCATTATTAATATAATCATCTGTTAAAGGTTCAAATATCAGTCCTCCATATACAAAGTACGTAGGTGCTTCTTCTAAAGAAGTATTTTTTATCAAACTATGCGGTATCTTATCTTTAGTAAGTTTTACTTCCCCAACTATTTTTACTTTATCTCTAACAATTTCATACTTTATCACTTCACCAAAATTTTTATTTTGTAGTATATAGTTAAAATCAGTTCTTTCATTTTTTCTAAACTCCACAGTTCCATCATATTCTATTTGATTATTATCAAGTTTTAAAAGGACATCACCTTTTTTTAATACTGCTTCAAATGGAGAATTTTTCAAGACTCTTTTTATTAATATTCCTTTTGAACTGTCCTCTACACCAAGCATTTTTCTGTATGAAGGGTTTTCTAGTTCAGACCATATTATTCCTAATTTAGGCATCCCGTCATATTTTCCATCTTTTATATCATTTAAGAAATGATTTATAATTGGTGTTGGGATAAAATAACCGATATTATCAGCTCCCATAAGTCCTGAAAAAGCTACTCCTACCACTTTTCCATTTGAAACTACAGGTCCTCCACTGTTTCCAGGATTTATTGCGGCATCAGTCTGCCCTATTAAAAATCTTTCTGCTGTTAAAGTGTATCTATTATGCTCTATTCTAGAAACTATTCCTTCTGTAATGCTTAGTTTATCTCCTCCAAGAGGATAACCATAAATGGCCACTTTATCTCTAATTAGAGGAAGGTCTCCAAATTTAAGTGCTCGAACTCCTTTAAAAAAACTTGGTTCTTCAACACTTAAAACAGCTAAATCATATTCTTCTGAAATAAATTCAACATTAGCTTTATACTTTTTTGCATCGCCTTCTTTTCTTACTTGTAAGAATCTATTACTTAAAACTGCATGTGCATTTGTAATTATTCTATTATTTTCTATAATAAAACCAGTAGCTGTGGAATTGTAATCAGAACCATTCTGCCATGGACTTCTATAATTATATTGCTGATGAGTGGAGTATATCTTGACTATTGCTGACTTTATCTTATCTTCTGAATAAGAAAATTGAGATAAAATAAAAATAAATAAAAATAAAATAATTTTCCTCATAAGTTTCTCCTTTACTAAGCATCTTCTACAACTATGAACTTATTACCAATCCTATTTTCAATTATTTTCAAAAACTTAATTGGATTATGTATATTTAATCTCAATATATATTCTTTTTTCTCATTGCTTACAATTTGCAAACATCTTCCTACTTTTGATGCTGAAACACTTCCTATTGTCAAAGTTGCAGTTTCAATATCAGAAAACTTAATTAGATATTTTCCATATTTTATATGATCTTTTTCGATAGCTATTTTATATAAAAAACTTTTTAATAATGCGCCTACAGCGTAACCTATTAAAATTATTGATACGGTCATTTTTATATAATGCTTATTTTTTATAAAGTTAAGTAATGAAATTGTTGCTAAAACAGCGATTGAAGTGAAGAATACGCCTACATAAAGAAGATAAGGATTTGAAAGCCGAAACTTATATCTCTCTTTATCATCAACTACTTGAGATTTCTTGAAGTCACTTATAAATTTTTTCCAATTAAACACTTTTTCACCCTCTATTATTATCAAATTAGTATTATTTATTTTTTTATAACTACACAATACTACAACTTATAAATTGTAGTATTTTTAAAATTTACTTAAATTCTCTCAAAAAGATGAAAAATTATTCGATGACTTTATATACTGTTTCACCTTTTTTATGAAGGTCTAATCTATCTCTTGCCAATCTTTCTATTTTTTCATTTTCTTCTATTCTTTTTATTTCATCTTCTAAGTTTTTTCTTTTCTTATCTAAATCAGTTATTTTTACTTGTGCATCACTTACTTGTTTCCGCAGCTTTATTCTAGTAAAATTTAACTGAACTCCATCTTTTAGTATATTCAAAACAATAAATAGAAATACTATATTAAAAAATGCCTTGAACACATTCTTTCTTTTTATCATATTATCTCTCAACCTTTGTATTTTTTATTTTTCAGTAATTATTATATCACAAATTTTAATTTTTTATCTTTGATAATTTTAGAACTATAAATCCACCTACCATAAAAAATAAGACATCAAAAATTATATTTTCTCCAGTTATTGGAGACGGTACCAGCTTAATTGTAGAACCAATTATTATTCCCAAAACTGTAGAAATAGTTTCCTCTCTATATCTTTTAAACAGTTTATCCATAACTTTAGAAAGTATCAAAATCCCTGATATTACACCGAATCCTACAATAAATATAGCGAAAAAATTAAAATTTGTAACATAATTAGATATATTTTCATATTCACCAAAGACCAGTAATAAAAAGCTTCCTGATAAACCTGGTAAAATCATGGCACCAGCTGATATTAATGAAATTATAAATAATTTAAAAACATAAGACAAATTATTTAAGTCAGGCTGTGAATTTAAATTTTCACTTTGTAAACCTATTACCCACATAATTCCTAATCCCAAAAGCATAAACCATATATCTTTTTTATCTATTTTTTTCAGTTTAGTTTTAAAAATTGAAGGTATAGAAAATATTATTAAACCCATAAAGAAAAATCTCAACACTTCTCCATTTTCCTCGAAAAAATAAGAAAAAATCTTAAATGAAATAAATAATCCTAATAAAATCCCTACTCCTATTTGAAATAAAAATATAAATCTTTCTTTGAATTTATTGCTTTTTATATCAGTTATATTACTCAAAGCATCTATAAATTGTTCATAAATCCCAAGTAAAAAAGCAATAGTTCCTCCAGAAACTCCTGGAATAGCATTAGCAACACCAATGAAAAATCCTTTAAATATATTCTTTAAAACCCTCATTTTTTCCCACTTTCAACATTTATTTTCTCTATTTCTTTCAAAAAACTTTCTAAATTACTAAATTTTTTGTAAACTGAGGCAAATCTAACATAGGCCACCTCATCTAAATCAAGAAGATAAGACATTATCATATCTCCTAATTCACTAGACTTTATTAGTCCGCTATATTTTGTTAAAATATCTCTTTCTATTTTTTCCAAAATCTCTTCAACTTTTTCTATATCAACTGACCGTTTTTCTAAAGCACGCATTATTCCATTAAATACTTTTTCTTTAGAAAAAGGTTCCAAAAATCCACTTTTTTTCTCTACGCTTAAAGAAAGATCACCTATTTTTTCATAAGTTGTAAATCTTTTCTCACAATCGTCACATTCTCTTCTTCTTTTAATTGTAGTACCATCTAGATGATTACGACTATCCACTACTTTTGTATTATCATTACCACAAAATGGACATTTCATATTTTCACCTCTTAGCTTTCTTCTTTGTTTATAATCTCCATAATTTCTTCAGCTGTTTCAGCCTGTAAAAGATCAGTTCTAAATTTATCTTCTCTAATTAATCTTGATATTCTTGCTAAAATTTTCAAATATTCTTGGTTTCCATCTAACGGTGATAAAAATATAAAAAATATTTTTACTGCTTCATCATCCATTGATCCATAGTTTATACCCTCTTTAGAAATCCCAAATCCTACTAACAAATCTGATACAGCATCTGTTTTAGCGTGAGGAATTGCCACTCCTTTTCCTATTCCTGTAGTACCTAATTCTTCCCTTGCAAATAATGCACTTAATGCCTTTTCAGATGAAGTTACTTTCTCTGAATCTTTTAGTGACTTCATTAATTCTTTTATTACATCATTTTTAGTTTTTGATTTTAAATCTAGATTTATCAAATCTTTATTTAGATAATCTATAATTTTAGTGTTATTCATTTTTCTTCTCCTCCTAAATAAAAAATTCAAATTTTAAATTCATATTTAAATTATGATTTATATATTTTTCTAAATGTACTATCATTTCTCTTATCTCATCTTTAGTATACTTGCCTTGTTGTAACACATCTCTCGAATCATTGTTTAATATATCCTCTATTTTTTCTCTCGAATCTGCACTTCTGACTTCTTCTAAAATATTCTCATAATCATATATTCCATGGTTTAGTATTATACTTTTAAGAAGAAATAATACAAGATAGTATAACAAAATTTCATTTTTTCCATCTAAATTATTTATATATTCAAATGAATTTACTATCTTATCATAAAACTCTTTATCTTCAGAATTATATTCATAAATCTTATCAATAAGATGTAGTATATAATATGAGAAATTTAATTTTGAATAGTCAAGGGATACCTTTGAAAAAAAAGTTTTTATTGTAAATGAGTTAGATACATACTTAGAATTTTTTTCATATATTAAAAACTCTGATATTGACATTAGCTCTACAGAAATTTTTTCTCTATTTTTTGACTTTCTAATACCATTTACATATATATCTATTTTCCCAAACTCTTTAGTAAATACTTTTAATACAACATCTGCTTCACCAACATCTGTTTTCTTTATCACTATACCTTCTGATTTTATTATATTCATATCTCTTTGCTTACTTAAAGTTCGATAAATTGTATGTGATTTTTGTTTTTCCATTCTCCGAAATTTTAACAACTGTTGGATATTCATTTGATCCAGAACCTGTGTATCCTGAGAAATCAGCCTTATATTCCTTGCTCTCTATAGAAACTAACTTTGAATCTTTAAAAACAAACTTATCATTTCCTTTAGTAACAGTAGTTTTACCACTTACTGCCTTCAGTTTATTTATGATATTTAAAAAGTTTGCTTCATCATCATCTATATTTTGAGTAACAGTTTGTTTTAAAGATGGATAATAAATAGTTTTTTTATCGCCTTTATAAGTATAAATTTCTCCTTTATTAATAGATGGTGAACTAATTACTATTTTTAATGTCCCGCTATTATATGACATACTATATGTTTTTACTTTACTTGAGCTTGTAGTTTCTTTTACATTAACGTTAAAGCTACTTAACTCCCAAAAATCTTTTGAAAATGCTAAAACACTCATAAAAAATAACACTGCTATCAACTTTTTCATTTTTCCTCCAAAATATTAACACTTTTAATTTTTATTGATTATCTTCTTGCTTTATTTGATCTCTAATTTCATCATTCAGCTGTTTATTCTTATCAAATTTATAAACTATAACTTCTTTTAGATTATAAACATTAAATGACGGTCTTGTACTAATTTCTTTTGTTTTCTTAAGTAATAAAGTATTAGTTACTTTATATGTTCCTATGTAAATATCTTTTGGGAAAATATCACTGATACCTGAAGTAGCTATCCTTAATGTTTGTCCACCCTCTTTATCTACATCTCCGTTATAATTTTCAATAACTAATCTATCAGTTCCTGTTCCTCTTAGTATTCCAGTTTCCTGATTTCCTATTAAGACACTAATTTTTGATTTCTTACTTGTTAGGAGCGTTACTTCCGAATAATTATCTGCCACTCTAGTAATTCTTCCTATTAATGCGCCTTCACTTAATACAGGCATATCTATTTCTATGTCCTGATTTTTACCTTTGCTTATATATATTTTTTCATTGGCATTCATACTCTCCAGTAATATTACCTCAGCAATTATATATTTTTCGCCTTCTCTTTGATCTAGCTCTAATAATTTTCTCAGTCTTTCATTCTCTTCTTTTTCATGCTCTAATTCTATAAGTTTTAATCTAAGAATTTGTAAATCTAAATTATCTTCTTTAGCTTTATTTATAAACCTATTCACATATAACATATTATTAAAGTTACTTTTCACAGTCTGTGAGTACACATAAACTTTGGATTTTATCCCAATAAGCTTAAAATTAACGAATTCTCTCGCATCTCCAGTTATCTTAAGTATACTTTGTCCTCTAAAAATGAGAAATATAACCAACAAAATAATAAAAAGAACACTTTTTTTTATTCGAATTTTTTTCACATTTTTCTCCTCAAATTAAGTATTTGAAACTTTTATCAATTATACACTAAAATTCTTAATTTGTAAATTACTTTTATCAATAAATTCAGCATTTTTTTACATTTCAATAATAATTTTTTTTAAACTTTTTCTTTCTTTTTATATTATCAACAATATCAGTAAATATAACAATAAAAAAAGTTTTTTATTTTAGAAAGTATTTTTGTTAACATTTTTTTCTATAACTTTAAAATAAAAAACTTTTCACATTGAATCTCTGAGCTTTTTTATGATAGAATTAAATAAAAAGGAGTGTGCATGTATGAGCTTACAAAAGACCCCTAGTTCAAATAGACTTCATATAGCTATTTTTGGAAAAAGAAATATGGGAAAATCTTCATTAATTAATGCTGTTACTAAACAAAACTTAGCTATTGTTTCTGAGCAGGCAGGTACTACAACAGATCCAGTTTATAAAGCTATGGAGATAACTCCTATAGGACCAGTTACTTTAATAGATACTGCTGGTATTGATGATGAAGGTGTTTTAGGGAATTTAAGAATAGAGAAAACTTTAAATATAGTAAAAAAAACAGATATAGCTGTTGTTTTAATTGATAGTAATGGTCTAACAGACTTTGATAACATGATTATAAAGCTTTTAGATAAGTCTAAAATTCCATTTATAATCGCTATTAATAAAATAGATCTAGATTTTAAAAATGAAAATTTAATAGCTGAATTAAATAAAAAAAATTACCCTAGTCTAAATATTTCAGCTAAAGAAGGAACTAATATTGAAGAATTAAAAAACATGATAATCAAGTATTCACCCAAAGAATTTGAACATCCTAGTATTTTAGGGGATATAATTAATCCTAAGGATCACATTGTTTTGGTCACTCCCATAGACAGCGGAGTTCCCAAAGGTCGTCTGATTCTTCCACAAGTTCAAGTAATGAGAGATATTTTAGATAATAACGCTATCTTTTCAGTATGCCAAGTTGATGAATTAGCTGAAACACTTGCAAATTTTATAAAGAAACCAAAATTAGTTGTTACTGATTCTCAAGTATTTGAAGAAGTTTCTCTTATCGTTCCAGAGGATATTCTACTAACTTCTTTTTCTATTTTATTTGCAAAACATAAGGGAGATCTATTAAAATTAATAGAGGGGGTCAAAGCTTTGAAACTATTAAAAGATGGAGATAAAGTCTTAATAGCCGAAGCTTGTACTCATCATCAACAATGTGATGATATTGGAACTGTAAAAATTCCTCATTGGTTAAGACAGCACATAAACGAGAATATAGACTTTGGGTTTTGTAACGGCAGAGATTATCCAGATAATTTAAAAGATTACAAAGTAGTTGTACACTGTGGAGGTTGTATGATAAATAGAAAAGAGATGCTCTCTCGTATAGAAATCAGTTATGAGCAGGGTGTACCTATTGTTAATTATGGACTAACTATAGCTTATGTAAATGGTATACTAGATAGATCATTAAAACCATTTGAAGAAGTTTACAAAATATGGAATAAATAAATGCAAGAGTTATTATAGATAAAATAATTTCAAATAATCAAAAAGAGTCATAATTTTATGTTCTTTTTGATTTTTTTATTACTCCCCTAAAAATATGAAAACAAAAAAAGTTGTGATGGATTTCTCACAACTTTTACATAATTATTTTAGTATATAATTGTAATTATCAATAATAACTCTAGCTAATTTCTCCTCGTTATGTCTAACATAATCATCTTTTAAATTTAAAAAATTACCTTCAATAACACGAATCTTCATTTTCTCAAGCTCGTTCTTCTGTTCTTTATCCATATATATTGAGTCAGAGTTTTTCTCTGCATATTTCTTTAATAAATATTCAGGAATTTTTTCCTTATTTACTATTATCATATCTATGATTTTTCTGTTATTACAGTGATCTAAAAGGATTTTTACATGGTCATAAATACTTAAATTATCAGTTTCACCCTTTTGTGTCATAACATTACTTACATACATTTTTTTAGCTTTAGATTTTTCTATTGTTTCACTGACTCTATCAGTTAATAAATTAGGAATTATGCTTGTGTACAAACTCCCTGGCCCTATTACTATTAGATCAGCCATCCCAATTGCTGATATTACTTCTTCATAAGGTTCCACATTTTCAGGTATTAAAGATATTTTTTTTATTCTGCTTTTTGTCTCTAAAACCTCTGGAGCAATCTTTGACTCCCCTATTACTACATTTCCATTTTCCAGTTCTGCTGCTAAATTTACATTTTCCAAAGTAACAGGTAAAACTCTTCCAGTAACTGCTAATATATGAGAAATTTTTGTCACAGCTAGTTCAAAATCTTCATAAGTTCCATTTAATGCTGCTAAAAATAAATTCCCAAAACTTTGATCCTTTAAAGAGCCATCTTTAAATCTATACTGCATTATTTTTTGCATCTCTGGTTCAGCATTTGATAGAGCTAATATACAGTTCCTAATGTCTCCTGGGGGAAGCATTCCCATTTCTTCTCGTAAGACCCCTGAACTACCGCCATCATCAGCCATAGTTACTATAGCTGTAAGATTATCAGTATATTTTTTTAGTCCTCTTAATAGCATAGACTGACCTGTTCCTCCGCCTACTACTACTATTCTCGGCCCTTTTACCTTAGATTTTTTAAGTCTTCTATTTTGTCTATAAATAAAATATAAAGTTATAACATTTGTCAAAAGTACTAAAATAATCAATACTTCTAGTGTTCTATTCATCTTATTTCTCCTATATTTGTTTTTATATATTGTACTATATTTCTGTTATTTATACTAGTTTCCAATTTAACACAGCAAATATAAGCTCTAACTTTGTACCTTTAATATACTCATAAAATAGTGTTATCTTAACTTTTTTAATAACTTTAATAATTCTTTTTTCTCTAATTTTTCTAGCTTACTTAGCATTTTAGTAAGATTTTCTAGGTGTGTTGGAAATATTTCTTCTATTATCATTTTCCCTTTTTGAGTTAAAGAAATTATATATTTTCTTTGATCAATTTCATCTTTCTTTTTTTCAATATATTTGTCTTTTCTTAAATTTTCTATTACTACTGTCATGTTTCCACTAGTAGATAATGTTTTTTCAATTATATCATTTATACATAAAGGACCTTATGGTACAGCACTTCTAATACTCCAAACTGTGGAAGTGTTAATGATTTTTCATTTATAAATCTTGATTGTTTTTTAGTTATACTTTGCATTGTTCTGCTTAAGCC
>JAGOZX010000129.1 GCA_018058425.1 Sebaldella sp. | reverse complement strand
ATGCTTGATAATGCAGTGGCAACAAGCGGGGACTTACAGCTGACAATAGGAGTAGCCTTAACAGGTGAGCAGATAACAGCATTAAAAAGTGATATAATCTGGTATGTGGAACAGGAAGTAAACGGGGAGAAGATATTGGTACCACAGGTTTACTTAAGTCAGGCAACCCTTGAGAATATAAAGAGTCCCACAACAACAATATCAGCACAGGAAACACTTGCAATAAACAGCAGTACACTTGTAAATCAGGGAAGGCTTGAGGGAAATACAGTTTATGTAAATACGGATAATCTGATAAACAAGAGTGTGGGAGAATTAACGGCAGGAATAACAGGAACCAATATACAGATAGATGCCCAAAATGATATACTGAATATAGGGGCAGTAATATCAGCAAAAGAAGATCTGGTATTAACGGCAGGCGGGACAATAAGCAATATATCAACAGGAGTGGAAATAGCAGAACATGACAGACTGGAAGGAAAAGAAAGAACCAGAATATATGATGATGTTCAGAATATAGGTATAATAAGTTCAGGGAATATATCGTATATAGAAGCGGATAAATATGTTTCAAGAGGAGCGGTGACAGAATCAGGGGGAACAACATACATAGAAGCCAATGATGTATCAGTAAATACAATAGCCTTAAAAGACTATGGAAGAACAGAAGAAAATCACGGTTATGATTTATACAGAATGACGGAGAAACTGGGATCAGAAATAACAGGTTTTGATAATGTAATAATAAATGCAGGAAATGATATAAACATAAAGGGAAGTACGGTAGCATCAGATGGAACGGTACAGCTGGCAGCAGAAAATAATATAAATATAGAGAATGATAAGAATACTTTATATACAGAATCAAAGAGAGAAAAGAACGGAACATTCTCAAGTTATTACAGACTGGAAACAAATTACCAGGAAGAGGCGGCAGCAAGTACTGTAATAGGAAATAACATAATACTGGATGCAGGAAATGATGTAAATATACGGGCATCAAATGTTATAGCGGTAAAAGACGGTACAGAGAACACAGGCGGAAATATATCAGTAACAGCAGGGAATGATATAAATATATCAACAGATGAAATGAATAACGAATATTATCTGAAGGAAAAGAAGAGCGGATTCAGTTCAAGCTTTTCAATGAGCGGAGGAGGAATATCGGCAGGGATAAGTTACAACAGGAGCAGCCTTGAAAATACAAGAAACAGTACAACAGTAGCAGTATCAACAATAGTATCAGAAGGAAATACAGTAATAGATGCAGGAAACAGGGTAAGAACAGAAGCAATGCAGGCAGATATTGGAGAGAATCTTGTAATAAGGGGAATAAACGGAGTAGAGCTTCTGGATGCACAGGAAGTATACAATGAAACAATAAAGCAGAAAAGTACAAGTGTAGGAGTAAGCGTAAATGTGGGATTTACTCCGGCACAGCTGGCTAATACAGTAAGTAATGTAGCAGATAATGTGAAAGATTACGGGTTTGGTAATGCATCACAGACAATAAATACACTCGGAAATGGAATACAGGATTTAAGAGATGTTTCAGGTTTGACCCAGAATCTTAGAAACTGGTACGGAGGAAATGGATATATAGGTCTGAAAGGATTGATTACAGATGGTTTACATAATCCTGTGAGTGGAGCAAATAATTTACAAAATGCAGCCAAAGGACTGGTAAGTGCATCGGTATCGGCGAGTTACAGTCAGAGCAGTTATGAGTCAAATACAGGTGGAACTACTTCAGTAGCAGGAAATATAAACATTGGTAAAAACTTTATGATAGAATCAGAGGGTGATATAAAACTTATAAATCAAAAAGTTAATGTGGGAGAAAACCTTATTGTTGATGCCAAGAATTTTGAGGCAAGAGCAGGAGAGAATACATATAAAAATAATACGAAATCAAGTTCAACAGGTGGAAGTGTAGGATATGATATAGTAAACCAGAATGTAATAGGCGGATTAAATATATCAGGTGGAAACAGCAATACAAGTTCTAAATATTATGATAATTCTGTAATAAATGTAGGAGGAACATTCCAACTTACAACAAAGAAAGATGCTTTATTTGCTGGAGTGAATGTAACAGCAGATAAAATAAACTTTGATATTGGAAGAGATTTGAGTATAATATCCTTACAGAATGAGTATAAGTCAGATGGAAAGAATTGGGGAGCGGGTTTAAATGTATCAGGAAAATTACCTGGGACAGAAGCCCAAACAGGATCAGCAAGACCAACAATAGGTGGAAATTATGGAGAAAACCATCAGGATAGTAAGTGGGTAAATAACCAGACTACAATACTGGCAGAGAATGGCGGAAATATAAAGGCAGGGGAAACTTTAACTAATATCGGAGCCATAGTAGGAAGTCTGAGTGAAGAAAATAAACTAAGTATAGAAGCTAATAAAGTAGTAGTAGAGAATCTAAAAGACCATAATGAAGGAAGTAATTACGGAATAAGTGTAAGTGGTGTTGGACTGGGAAGTAAAGAACAGGGGAATAAAACACCTATAGGGCAAACAGGAATTCAGTATGGAAGTCATGATAAGCAGCAGGACAGTAATGCAACATTTGTTAATACAGAAATAACAGAAGCAGGAAAGAAACTGAATCTTGAGGAACTGGGAATAAATACAGATATTAATAAAGCCCAGATAGTAACAAAAGATCAGGTAGTAGAACAGATAGATACAGTACTTCATACAGATTTGCTGAATGAGACAACAAGAAATCAGTTTATTAAAGATTTAAACGGATTAGTTCAGCTTCCTGCTGATATAATAAAGGCAATATCAATAACTTCTGCTGTTGAAGGAAGCAATTTTTTAGATAATTTAGTAGGAACACTCAGAAATACAGATGCCAATTTGATAAAATACCAGGAAATGAATAAAAAGTATCAAGAATTGAAAAACTTGCCGGAAGATGAAAGAGCAAAAGAATCATTGAAATTAGTTAATGAAATGGCTAATATCTTAAGAGGGGTCAATGGAATTGATAGCGATGTTAAAATTTCTATTAATTTTACAGACCAGCCAAAAGATGATGAGATGGGAGCTTTTGTAAAAGAAGATGGAAAAATTGAAATATATTTAAATGTCAAAAATATTGATGTTTCTGATATGGAGCAAGTTTACAATGTTTTAGCTTCTGAGTTAAATCATTATAATCCAAGTAATCCATATGTTTACGATAAAAAAGAAAAAGAAATAGGAAAAACAGGAGAATTACATAAATTAGAAGAAATGTTCACATTAATAGGAAGAAAGCCATTAGATGGTGAAGGAAATTCTTTTTATGGAGATATTTTGGATGGAAGTTTAGCTTTAAATTATGGAAATAGCCTTTACGGAGAATATAGTGATGAAGATTTAGATTTTCTTGTCCATGGAATAGTAAAAGGGACATGCAATGGATTAGGAATAATGGGATTTTGTCGAAAAGTAAAAGATACAGTGGTTAAAAATGTAGATTATGTTGGATTAGGAAGTCCTGCCAGAGCAGTCTATAATCTTGATAAGAAAATTTTAGATAAACCAGGAGAAAAAGTAGGAGAAGCAGTAGGAAAAACAATAAAAGAAGAAGTAAAAAAAGGAAGTAATAATCCTGGTGGGAAATCAACAACTAGTGGTGGAAGTAATAACACTTCAAATAATAAAACAAAGGAGCAAAATTGTGATACAGAGTGTTTTACAAATAATTTGAATAAAAATTATTATTATAATCCGCTTAATGCAATGATGGAAGAAAAAGATAAGGAAATGTTAAATTATTATAATCCAAGTTATTTTTTAACAGACTTAGATTATGAAAAACTTTTTACAGACACAGTTAACGATATAACTAAGATATTAAATCAAAGACCAACAAGTGAAATATTTGATATAGTCCATACAGATGCAGCAAATAATGGGAAAATTCTACTTGGATTTAATACAAAACAAAATTTGAATGATTTACAGGAACAGAAGAAAAATACAGAATTGTATAATATATATGATTCTGTGAAACCAGGTGGAATAACACTGGAGGAAGCAGACAGGCTAAATAAGGCTTTAGGAAATATACATGGACTTTCAACGGTGAGAAATGAACTTCAAGTGCCAGCATTGACTATTTATTATACAGCATTTGCTGAAAATCTCTTTAATAATAAAATGTTGGAATACAATTTAAAATATGGAGAAGTTGATTTAGGAAATGGAACATCTATAATAGGTCAGTATGCACCTAAAGGATATGCAAGAGATGTTACAAATAGTGTGGTTTCAGATATTGGGGGATTACCAAGTCCGCATTCAAATTCAGGATTACTAACTTATAATCCAACACCTATTTCAGCTCAAAAGAGTTTATTTGATCTTTATGGATTGGATTTACAATTATTTGCCAATAAAAATATCAATAATTCTCCATTAGTTAATGCACCTTATATTAGAAATGGGATGGCTTATGGAAGACCCACATTAACAGGAAAGAAAAAATTAGAATTTGAACAAACAGTCTATGATAAACAAGTTGGATTCGATGGAATTTTAATAGATGGAAATACATTTGATGTAATTCCTTGGAAACCAGGGGAACCAAGAAAAGGAGTTGTTGATTTTGGGCATAAATCCGGTTATTCATATAAACAAATATTTGAACAATATAAGAATAAAGAAATTACTCTTGATGAGTTAAAAGATTTTCAATTTAATCCAGACAATTACCGACTAGAGACTCCTTCTTCAAATCGAAGCCATAAATATGAATAAAGGAAAGGTAAAAAAACAATGAGAATTTTAAATGAGTTTGATGCTGTCCGAGATGGAACTTTTTCAGAATTTAAATCTTTTTATTCTGGAAATGCTAATGCCATGAACAAATATGTTAATTTAAATTTATTAAGTCTTTCAATGGTAAATGATAAAAATGAGGAAGAAAAATTGAAAATCATAAATTTTTTAATCTCAGAAGGAGTTGATATTAATTTTCAAGATTGCAAATTTAAAAGAAATGCCCTCCACTGGTTTTATTTTAGTAATTTTAAGCCCTCCGTAAAATACATGTTGGAAGTTACAAAATTGTTAGTAGAGAATGGTCTTAATATTAATGCATTGGATAAATATGAATCTATTTCATTTAGATATGCGATAGCAATTAATAAACTTTCAACAAATGAATTAAAACCTGTCTATGAATATCTAATAAAAAAAGGTGCGAATTATAAATTAAAAGATATTTTTGGAAAAACATGTATTGATTATATGAAAGAATTTTCATGGAGAAATGATGCTTTGGAAATTATAAAGGAGTTTGAAAATGGAAATAAAAAATGAAAATTATGGTGGTTTTATTGTCTCTAAAAACATACTTTATGGAAAACCAATAAAGTATTCTTTTAGGGAAAAGAGTTCTATCTCAGAGTTAAATGGATGGAACTTTTACGCAATTGATGATGATCAAGAATATATAAGTAATAGTGATAATTTTATAATTTTAAGTGCAAAATCTATATATGAAATAAATCCGTTGATTTTAGATATTTTTTATGCACCTTATGGAAGTGACTTATGTTGGTTGTATGATAATGATATTCATATTGGATTTTATGATTTTAAAGCTGATAAAGAATTTTCTATTGTTGAAATGATAAAAGAAATAAAAAATAGTATATAGAATAAGATTAGGGATCCCACTGGGAAAAATGGGAATAACAAGGGAGTGTGAAAAGTTTGATAACATTTGAGTTAATATTTATGATGACAGGATTTTATACCCCATCACAGTAATAATTCTTATTTCTAAACGAAATGGGTTTAGGCTATGAATAAAGGCTTTGAGTTATTAAAATGGAAAATAAATTTCACTTTTTTTGCTGTAAAAATAACAACAAATCCTTTATTTACAAGGATTTCATAAAATAAAAAACAAACGAAACGCAATGATTTTTTATTATTTACATGTTT